>JAQVID010000112.1 GCA_028695865.1 Thermoguttaceae bacterium
GATACTTGTCGCTTTCAGGTAATTTTCCTTCCTTGGCGAGCTTCTCCAAACCGGGCACGTCACAGATACTCCAGACGGCGCCGTCACACCACGGAGTATCCCGGAGCAAGCAGGAATAGCGACCTTGCTCGTCGAAATGCCCTGAAGTAAGAAGAGCCTGTGCCGCCGTGTTCCCTTTGGCCGCCATGGCGCGAGCCTGTTCTATCGCCGCTTCATATGTTCGCGGAACATCTTTTTTCATCGTCATCCACCAGGTCATTGGCTCGGTATAATTGAACGTCAAGATGTCATGTTCATCATCCCAGGGAATTTGTGTTGTTCCCTCTTTGACGCGAAAACCGAAATCCTGCCAATTCTCTACGGTACTGATATCGCGGAATGCCATCCAAATACCATGTTTCGTTACTTTGCGATCAAACGCTTCCGGGAACCAGTCAAAATATTGCTGTAGCGCGCCCCGGAAAAGATTGGGCGACAATTTTGCGAACTTCGGATCAAGATCAACAAATCTCGCCCGGGCAATCGGAACTTCCGGGGTCAGTGCCATGTCGGCCGCAACATAGAATTCCCCGGAACCCGTGTTGTATACAACGCGATAATAACAAGGCTCGCCCGGCGCAATACCAAGCATATAACCAAAGGGCTGACCATCCTTCGTACCTCCAACAACACCAAACGGCCAACGCGACAATTCGCCTGTTGTTCCGACCGGGCCCACACCAACGTTCTTGCATTCGGCCTGTAATCTCGCTTCCCGGGAAGCTCGCGGACCATCGTACCATTTTGCGTCTTGAACAGGAACGGCGCGCGAATAGAGAACCGTCATACATCGGTCTGACGGACCCGGGTTTTCTATTTCAATGTCAATAAAAGCGCCAAACGGCGTTTGCGTTCGCTTGGTTCGCACCGTCAAACCGAGCAGTTTTACTTGGGCCGGAAACGCGTTTACATTCGGATTACCGACGTAAAGATAATCGGAGCCTTGTTTTACGTCACGAATTTGAATGCTTTGTTCCGGAACAGGTTTATCGCTGCGCCACACGGCGACATTATCGAACTTGACTTTCCGCTCCGGCATGTTCACTTCACTAATACTGAAGTCTTTGAACCAGACCTTACCCGGGGTATTGCGAAACATTCCATAAAACGAAATCGCCCGAATCGGCTTGGTGGGAGAAATAAAAACCCGTTTGTTCTCCCAATCGTGCGTTCCACAGCTGAAATATGCTTTTTGTCCCCAAAGCGAACTGCCGTCAGCATACAGAATATCAACATAAATAGAATAGTCGGGGCCTTTGGTACCTTCAACCTTTTCGGCTTTACTCGAAAGCGAAACCAAAAGTGAAGTCGCCTTCGTTGTTTTCAAACGATAACCATACGATACACCGCACGAATCGCTTGGTGATTTTACTTCACACTCATAGATACCCTTGTCCGTTTCTTTGTACTGCAGGGTTCCATATTTTCCGATTGACGACGGGGGCAATCGCTTTAAAGTCGACACGTTAAACGCGTCCAAATCAATGATCTTTTTGGCTGTTTCCTGTGCCGTAACAACCGAGACAACACACAGTATCAAAACCGAACAGAAAAAAACGCAAATTCGTTTCATGCTTCTACTCCTCGTTCGCTGTTAAATTTCCATGAAGGCTTCTCCGCGAAAAACCTTCTCCCGGAAAAATATATTATATCACGTACTTCGTTCATGTTTCAAGCCCCCGGACGACCTTTTCCCAAAGCATTCCCAAAGCATTCCAAAAGCAATACAAAAGGATTCAAATTCGGTATGCACTTGCACCGGCAATTGTGTCAACAGTTACATATTCATGCTTCCATAATACTTTATACGCGACATATATTACCATATATTAACCGTTTGTGGAGAGATTTGGCCGGAAAGACGTATTCCTCTTAAATACATTGCTGTAAACGAGAGGAATTTTTCCGTGCACCCCCCTCGAAGTAATCATTATATTAGAGTATAATTATAAGCGAAATTTTATTTTTTGCCGGTCTCACAGGCTGGCGGCTCACATAATCAAAGGAGAACAAGCATGAAGAAGAGAAACTTGATTCTGGGTACTCTTTGTGTCGCGGCTGTCTTGGCATTAGTCGGATGCAAACCGGCCACACCGGTCAACATTGACGAAGAAACGACAGAACCGGCCACAGCCGCAAAGAAGGGCGACACAGAAATCGTTGACATTGAAGCTATCGTTGTCGCTGGAGCGCCGAAAACAAAAGCCTCGGGCTCTTTCGCTGGAGCTGGAAATGCGACGACCGCTGGCATGCCATCCCTTCCGTCAAGTGCGACAACTGCCTCGACCCCGATTAAATTCAATTTCGGAAGCGCGACCACCGCGACTACCCCGGCCGCTCCGGTAAAGATTACGGTCGTCGAAGATAAAGCCAAGGCAAAAGCCGATGCCGATGCCGCCAAGAAAGCCGCCGAAGTAAAAGCAAAGGCCGATGCTGAAGCCAAGGCAAAAGCCGATGCCGATGCCGCCAAGAAAGCCGCCGAAGTAAAAGCAAAGGCCGATGCTGAAGCCAAGGCAAAAGCCGATGCCGAAGCCGCGAAGAAAGCCGCTGAAGCAAAAGCAAAGGCCGACGCGGAAGCCAAGGCAAAAGCCGATGCCGACGCCGCGAAGAAAGCCGCTGAAGTAAAAGCAAAGGCAGACGCGGAAGCCAAGGCAAAAGCCGATGCCGACGCTGCCAAGAAAGCCGCTGAAGTAAAAGCAAAGGCTGACGCGGAAGCCAAGGCAAAAGCCGATGCCGAAGCCGCGAAGAAAGCCACCGAAGCAAAAGCAAAGGCTGACGCGGAAGCCAAGGCAAAAGCCGATGCCGACGCCGCGAAGAAAGCCGCCGAAGCAAAAGCAAAGGCTGACGCGGAAGCCAAGGCAAAAGCCGATGCCGACGCCGCCAAAAAAGCCGCTGAAGAAAAGGCCAAGAAAGACGCTCCCAAAAAGCAGACTTCTTCCAAACCGATTCAAAATGTTTTCGCTGCCGGTCTTTTTTTTTAGCTAACAGCTCGCCAAAATACGGTGCGGAAGTTTCTTTTAGCCTTCCGCCCCTGGCCGACCTTGAACAGGAACTGACTCTCTATCTGGAAAAGATCGCAAAAGACATTGAAGACCTTCAGGTCAATCCGAACTTTTCCGATGGGGTCGAATCTCTTTATCGTGACGCGAATATGTTCGCCATTCTCGCCTTGGCTATTGGCATGTCTCCCGAAAAGAGCGAAATTGCGCCGTCCGTGCCCGGTATGATTGCTGCCGCCCAAAAATTGGCCCAGGTAAAAACGCTTGAAGAAACCACTGCGGCCATGGCCACACTTCAGAATTCCATTGGCAAGGCGTCAAACGCCCCACTCACTTGGGAAAAGACCGTCACACTGGCTCCTGTCATGAAAAAGGCGATTCCTGCCCTTTCGACCGAGATTAAACGACTCACCCGGAGCGAAAAAACGTTTACCCGGGGAAGCAACGCGGAAAAAGTTCGCGGGGCCAGTGCCGCCCTGGCCGTCGCCGCTCTTGGTTGCCGTCCAAACGTTGGCGAAACACGAGCTCCTAACGAAAAAGAACTGTGGGAAAAATATTGTCAACAGTTATATAATACGTCCTTGAATCTGAATACCGTTGTTCATCAAACCATGGATGGCAAAGCTTCCTTCGATGCACTTTCCAAAGCGTTTGAGGCCGTGGACGAAACTTGTAATACTACTTGTCACGAAAAATTCGGTGGAGCGACCAACTGATGTCGGGCAATTCCCAATCTCAAGAAACAGGATTCGTTTCCGTCCCGTCAGGCTTGACTCTTCCTTATCAGCTTATCGGGCCGGAACTCGAAAAGGTTACGCAACTATTGGCGGAACGCTTGCGCAACGCTCATCCGTTCATTGACGAGATTGTTCGTTACTCGTTTCGTTTGGGCGGAAAACGACTGCGTCCCATGCTCGTACTGCTTGCCGGCAAGGCATGTGGGGCAATTACCCCGGAACATATTGCGGCGGGCGCGGCTCTCGAACTTGTCCATACCGGAACGTTGGTTCATGACGATATTCTCGACGGCGCAACGTTCCGGCGTCATCTGGAAACCATTCATCTCAAATGGGACCCTCACGCGGCTGTTCTGGTGGGCGATTTACTCCTGACCCAGGCCATGGACTTAATGACACAATGCGATAATATGGAAGCCTGGCGTCTCATGTGTCAGGCGTGCCAAAAAACGTGTCAGGGAGAACTTTTGCAAAACGCGGACCAAGGTCATTTCGAAATGACCCGGGACGAGTACATAAGTATTATCGGCGGCAAGACCGCGGCTCTGCTCCAGTGTGCGTGTCATTTAGGCGCACTCTTCGCAGGGGCCTCTCCGGAATTGACTGCCAAGTTTTCCCAGTTTGGTTTTAATTTGGGCATGGCATTTCAGATTGTCGATGACATACTTGATCTGGTCGGCGAAGAAAAGAATATGGGCAAGACGCTCGGAACAGATATTCTCAACGGCAAACCAACGCTTCCACTCATCCTTTGGCTCTCGCAAGCGCGACAAGACGAGCGGGAAGAAATGATCGCCTTTCTCTGTGACGAAAACATCGCAACAAATCAGCGTATTGCCCGGGTAAAGAATGTCCTGATTACGTCAAACATGGTTGACGCCGCCTGGAACGAAGCCCGCAATCTGGTTCACAACGCAATGAACGAATTAAAAGCCGAATCGGCTCCGCGTCAGTCCGATCCGGAATCGCTTACCGCATTGAAAGCGTTTGACGATTTGGCCTCGTTCGTGGTGGACCGCAATCGCTAACTGGTTGCAATCGCACATCGTCTTTACCGCAAACTTACGGTGTCAAGGGCCGGGCGACATTTCGTCATCCGGCTTTTCTCTTCACTTTGGCCCTGGGATGAGAATGCTCATAGATTTCACGCAGCGAACTCATACTGACATGGGTATAGATTTGCGTTGTCTTGAGTGACTTGTGTCCCAGGAGTTCCTGAATGCTCCTGATCCCGGCGCCGCGATCAAGCAAATGAGTTGCGAAACTGTGTCGCAGAGTGTGGGGAGTAGTTCTTGAATCGAGGCCGGCTTCTTTGATATACTTTTCAAGCTTTCGGGCAACGCTTCGCGTGGTCAATCTCGTTCCCCATTTGTTAAGAAAAACCGGAGCGTCCGCAGACTTTTCCCCTTCTTCCCGCTTGAGAAGATCAGGACGAACGGCAAGCCAGGACTTGAGCGCGTCGATTGCATAAGAGCCAAGCGGAGCAAAGCGTTCCTTCTTGCCTTTTCCCCGAACGCGAACGATCTCTTCACTCCAAAGAATATCGCCCAGATTCAAACCGGTCAGTTCACCAACACGAACTCCCGCGGAATACATGGTCTCCAAGATTGCCCGATCGCGAATTCCAAGCGGCTCGTCTCTTGGAGGCGTTTCCAGAAGCCGCTGAACCTCAACGGTGGAAAGAACGAACGGAAGCTGCAAACCTGTCCGCGGATTGCGAAGCGGTTTGGCCGGATTCGTTTGAGCCCAACCTTCACGCTGACCAAATCGAAAAAAACTTCGAAGAGCCGCCAAATGCCGCGCAATGGTCGTCTTGGCGTATTGAGCTTCGTGCATGGCGGCAAGATAACCGCGCAATTCGTCCGTCGTTATGACATCCGGACGAGGACAGATTCCTTCCCGACAATCCAAAACATACTCAACCCAACCTTCAAGGTCTTCTCGATAACTCTTGATCGTATAGGCGGAAGCGTTTCGTTCCACCTCAAGGAATCGTAAAAAACGCTGGATCGGTACTTGCAGATTTTTTAAGGACATCGTCGTGGAGTCCCGCTGGTGTTCATCCTTCTTGTTCGGATGAAGCCTTGGCTTTGGAACGACGAAGGATCGTGATGTTCTGACGTTGCTTTTCGCGGCGCAACTTTTGACTCAATACTGCCGCGTCATACCACGAGAAACTCAGATGCGGGTCTGAAGCAAAACGAGCAATTGTCTGAAGCGTTTGACTTTGGTACTCATCGCTGTACAAAAATACATATCGCTCTTCCCCTTTAACCAAGGCCAGGACATTAACATCCTGATCCACGACTTGTTCTCGTTTACGACTCATAATGATACAATTATATAATATAACGGGTTAATTCAACTGATGTTTGTTTCTCGGAGTCATGCCCCGTTTATTATTATCGGCAATATCGATATGTTTTCTCCAGCTTATATTGTTCTTTTCCCGCGATTTCGCAAAACAAAGAATAAGTATAACACACACTGTCTACACAGTCTGCGCAGATTCACCTCGCCGCAATAAGTTATTACGGTACCGCTAATGAGTCTGTCGCAAATGAAAACCATGAAGAATTTTCCTCACGTTCATACGCTGGTGTGATTTATTTGCCCGTTTTGGTAAAATAGACAAGCCCGCAATGGAGGTCACTCGCGACCGTAATGAGGGTGTGTTGGGACGAATTTGAACCGCTCTGGCCCTAATTACGCTCGTTTCACTCGCTCCATATACGGGCTTGCGGGGTTGGGATTTTTTAAACAATCACCATACAATTTCGCGGAACGCGTTGCAGGGGTACGGCTGACGCGGGAGTAGTGTTAACTCGCAAGGGAGTTTTTGACTTTTTCTCGGGGGGACTGACACCCCCCCTGCTTGCTGTTTTACTCTATTTTGATTCTTTTCTTACTTCCTTGCTTTCCGGTATTCGCAACCATTCCGGATGTTCCCGGACTCCTTCGGCTTCGACGATGGGGAACGTCGCGCGGCGGGGATCGTCGTAAACGCCGATCTTCTTGCGGTCGATCTGTTTGAATCCGAGCTTTAAGGCAGGCGACGTCGGCTTCAGCGTGAAATCATCATGTGTCGCGTCGACAAATTCCGGGTCCGCAACGACTGAATGAACGTCGATGCCCTGCTGCTGCCATGCTTCCCATTCCGTGGAGGGAACGACTTCTTCCAGTTGAACAGAACCGATATCGATGTAGCCCGTTTTTCCGTAGTACACGAGATGAAACGCGAATTGGCCGATTCTTGCGTCGTAATGATCCTCGCCTGGCTTGGGTACACGAAAGACGCTTTCGGCGGTTCCCGACTTGCCCGGGATCGAATTTGTCACTCCCATTGCCCGCCAAAAACCTTTCGACTCCGTCACGACACGGGCCGCTGCCGGGGCGTCGGCATGCTCACCCGAATAGGAGAACCGGATACGATACGACTTGCCCGGTTCCAGATTGAACAGCGAATCGTTTCGAAGAGTCGCCGTCTTGACATTGACCTTCTCGGGATTCCAGGCCTCGTGGATTCGGAGTGTCTTTGGACCAATCACTTCAGCCCGGGCATCCGGTCGGGTCTTCTGATACCACTTCCAGTGATCGGGAAAATGTTCCGCGTCCGTTTTCGCAAAATCGAGATTGATCACTTTGTCGTTGAGAGAAGCAACGATTTTCTGTATGCCGGTCATACCGGTCCGAATCGGCGAGGTTCCGCCATTCCATACAAGATTACGATCAATTTCATTATACTTGAAATTGAAGAGTCGATGGGAAATGTAGGGCGTTTCCGGCTGATTGGGGTAATAGAAGATGTTGTTGAAGATATGATCGCCTGACATGCTTGACCCGTCGGGAAGAAAAGCGTCTTTCGGATGAACGTCCATACCGCGCAAAGCTCGCCATTCGGGACACTGAACCGCCTTCTCGTAATTGCGGACCATTGTCGTTAAATGCCGCTTCATCATTCGACCATTGGGATCGTTCGACCAAGCTGAAAGCTGGTACTGCCGGTCGCCTCCATCGCTGAATATGTTGTTATAAATTTGGTTGTCCCTTGCGTTATGGAGGTGCATGCAGCCGATGGTGCAGCGTTGGACAATATTGTCGTAAACATCCAGACCGCCGGAGGTATCGTCCAGATAGATTCCCCAGGTGAACATATAGAACTGGTATTTTCCCAGTTTATGACCAAATCCGATACTGTCGCGAACCCAGTTGCCGCGAATTGTACAGCCGTGGTTATTGATCCACGAACCGGCTCCGTTGGAGTAAATCGCTCCAGAGTCCTCCGATTCCAGATTCGAGATTCGCAGATCGTTATATTCAATCACGATTTTTGCGCCGGTGAAACTGATGGGCGTTCGCGGAATATCGTGTATTGTATTACGGGAAACGCGAACCCCCACACCGTTGACACTAATAGGCGAATTACACTTAAAATAGACCCCGGTAT
>JAQVID010000113.1 GCA_028695865.1 Thermoguttaceae bacterium
CGCGCCGGATCGAGCGGTGGAAATATCCCTGGGTCGAGCGACCACGTTTGCTCACGCGGGACGTTGGGCGGAAGCGATACCAGGACTGCAAGCGTTTCTGGAAAGCGACGCGACCTGGTTTTGGCCCGATGGCTCGACAAAAGCAATGGTGCGAACGCTGATATCTTCTTCGCCCGCTACTGCCCGTAAAATGTATGAACTGCTTTACGAGCCGTCGGCCCGTCTGGCTCTGCAACGATTGACGAAAGAAGGAAACGTTGATCTTGCGTCCAAAGCCGGCTACGCTTATGCCCAAACACCGTCCGGTCAATCCATGCTGTTTCTTGCCGCTCGTGATTGTTATGCGAAAAGCCGAAGTCTTGAGGCGTTGGCCATGCTTCGGGAACTTGTCCGTCTTCCGTTCGGGCAGACTGTCGCCATGGAGCCGGAATTGACTCTTATGTTGGTTTCGATTCTTGTCCGTTGGGGGAAAGACGACGAAGCGCAGACGCGATTGACCGAATTCTTCCGCCATACGAAGCAGCTTCAACTCTCCAAGGAAATTTCGTGTTCCTCCGCGAGCGAGGTCTTAAAGTTTTTTCACGCGGAAGAAGAAAAGTCTTTTGCGAATTCTGCAAAATTACCGAAGAATACCCCGGGCAACACTTTGCCGATTTTGCCGGGCTGGTCCGAGAGATTGTCGCTTGAAGACGCGGCGATTTTACATGGTGGTCGTCTGTTGGATCAGAAAATGTCCGGGCGGATATCGCCTGCGATGTATCCGGCGTTTCAAGGGGACGATGTTGTAATTCGCCGGGGCGGGACACTTGAATTGCGAAATATTGAGACAGGGCAACTGAAGTGGTCCAGTCAGGCGTTGGAACCACAAGTGCCTAAGAGCATGACTCAATATTATTCATTTGGCACGAAGGATCAAAAATCTGCTGCGGCGGAAACTTGGGAGGCAAGCGGCCCATGGCTGGTGTTTCACGACCGGACGAGTGGAACAGTTGCACTCGATACGCGGCGGGTTTACGCGGTCGAGAATCCGTGGAGAATACCGGATTTAAGCAACGCGGTATTCGTTTCGGACCAGAAGCGAACATGGCCTTTGATCCGGCTCGACCAAGGCAATACGGTCGTAGCGCGCGACAGACGGACAGGCAAGGTCGTTTGGTCGCTTGGTCAGATTCCCTATTTCGAAAAGTATCTTGACTTCGTGCTCCATCAGGCACGAGAGAAATTGTCGACGCAATCGCTTTCGGACGACGACTTTTCCAGGCGGGCGGAAGCCTTGCGGCAGTCGCTTGCGGGCACGACTTTTTTTTGCGGAAAACCTCTCTTGCTGGACGAGCGGCTTTATCTGATCGGGCGTCGTCATGGGACCTATTCGCTTTATACTGTGGACGCCGCGCGCGGAACGGTGGTCGCCGAAACTCCGCTCATGCTGACGGGGGGGAGTCCGTGCTCTGTGCCGACTCCGGTCACGGCGGGCATGACGCCCATCGCTTGCGAAGGATTGATTCTGTGTCCACTGCCCGGCATGCTTGTCGCCGTATTACAAGGAACGGGCGAGGTTCTTTGGTGTTGGCATGACAAGAAGAGCAGTCTTGGAGCTATGGTGAGCGGCGGTGAAAATTTTAGAGACCTGCTCGACAGTGTGGTTAATATGCCGGCCGGGTATGGTCGCGTCTGGCTTGGTGTCGCGGGAAGACGAATTGTCTATTCGTCGCCTTGCGCGCAGAATACTCTTTTGTGTCTTGCGCCGGACAGTGGTCGCTTTGCCTGGGAGAAAACGTTTTCATATTTGTTGTTCGTCGTTACATCACCGAATGAACTTGTGGTCGTCGCCGGGAATTCGGTGATGCAACTTGATCCCGCTGACGGGCAGGTCATGGCAACGGCAACGATTCCCAAAAATCGTTTCGTCGCTGGCGACGGCATGATCAACGCCGGTATTCTTTATCTGTCGCTCGACGATGGTTCCATTGCGAAAATTGTCTTGTCAGCGAAGTCCTTGACACCGAAGTCGGTTGCAGCGAAGTCGGTTGCAACATTGAATATCGAGACGATTTATTCCGGGCTGCCGGAAGGCGGAAATCTTGTCGCTTGCCGTGACGGTCTTCTCATCGCAACCCCGGAATGGTTGGCGACATGTCCCGGGCAGGGAGGCAAGCCGCGGAATCTGTCTGATCGTACTTGCCCTGTGGAAGAAGCGACCGTCTTGCCGCCGATCAGGATAGACCGTCCGTTGAGCAAGTCTTGCGTCTGGACGAGCAGCAAGCGATTTGAATTCGAGGCCAGGCCGCGAGTGGGAAAGGAATCGAAGCCGTCCGATTTGCCTGTTTTTGTTCGTCCCAAGGGCAGGGAACTTGCCGTGAGCGGCCAACAGTGTCCCTGTCTGAAGAATATGCGTTTTTATCTTTCTGACGACGAAACCCGACTCATGATATTTGACGAGTTCAACAAACTCATAGCACAGAATCCGATCGCGAGTGAACAGGCCCAGGGAGAATCAGAGCGAAATTTGCGGAAAATACCCGATCCGAGATTGCCCGGTCATGTTTCGGAATGCGACACAGACGCCCGGCACCGTTTTGTGCTTGCCGACGAAGGCGTCTTCCTTATTTGCGACAGAATAAGCGCAGAGAACTTTGCTATTCGCTTTGCTCTGCATGATCGATACGACCGCGCGAAAGACCGTGATGTGCGAACGATTCACTCGGAGCGTCGGGGATTGGAAGCCGAATGGAACGCGTGGTATCGTGAACTCGGTTTGGATGTTTGCGTCGCCGATTCGGTCGTTGCGTGGTTCGATTCGCATGGCATAATGACGACGATCAATTTGCTCACCGGTCGATTGCGCCGCATGACCGACGCGGGAACAAACTCGAAGTTTGTTCGCATGTTTGCCGCAGGGAAAGATGTTTACGCGCTTGTACTGGAATTTCAATTCCAACTCGGAGCAAACGGCAAACGGCAAAGTGTGCGTCAGTGGCGACTTGAACGCCGTTCGCCCGACGATGGACGTGTCCTTGCTTCGGCCCGACTCCCTTATACTCCGGTCTTTCAGGCTGGAGCGATTTTGCTTGTTCAGAGTTCCACGGACAACGCGTTCAAGCAGATTGACCCTGTGATGTACCTGAAATCGCGTCAGGAAGCGTCTTCGGCCGAGTCGAATGAATCCAACAAGGACCATGTCCGGAAGAGCGAAACGGACAACGGAGTCCGGGATGTCGCGATTGCCAATGATACGGTGTTTCGACTTGTACGGAACGAGAATCTTGCCCTGTTGCGATTGCCGGACGGCAAATTGGTCGTCCTCGACACGCGAAATGGAGAAGTGGTATTTCAGACGGCGAAAAGCACGAAAACGCTCGAAGGTCGCCCGATTGATTATGAGTTGTGGCGCGACGGTAAAGATATGCTCATTTTGTATCGATTCGGCGGATTATTTCCGGAGCCGGGTGATTTGGCCGGTCCCCTCCCAGGACTGGCGAACAAGGCTGTTGCCCGAGGTCAGGTTATGCGATACGCGGCGGACGGAAAAGAGCTTTGGCCTGAATATATTGAGGTGGAGCGTACATTTCTGTTTGACCGTCAACCGGATTCGCTTCCCTGTTTGCTTTTGGGAAAAGCGGACGGCAGCGAGGACGGGAACTCATGGCGGGCGGTTACGGCGATCGACAAGCGGTCCGGAGCGTATTCATTCAGGGCCAAAATACCGGGGTCGGCTCCCGGCAAGAGCGGTGGCGAGGTACCCGGACAAGCAACGTTTTTCATCGACCAGGCGAAGCGGGCTTTGTGTATTGCTTTGGACGCGGAGTATCGTTTCTATTTTAAGAATGAAGTGCAAACGGAAACCAATCATGACAGACGATAAGGACAAAAAACAGAGCGAACCCATTCTTAACGAGCCCAAAGAGACCGCTCTTGACCGGTCGCCGGACCCGGAAGAATTGTCCGGCGCGGAACATGCTCGCGACGTTTCAGAAACTCAACCTGACAAGCAAAAACACGCATCGGCGCGGTCTTATATTGAATCGATTCTGAAGGACAGTGTCGAATACGGTGTGGAATACGGTCTGGAAGACGGAATCGAAAAAGGTATTAGCAAAGGAGTTCTCAAAGGTCTTCGCGAAGGGGCGTCCAGTACACTTGTAAACGGAGTCGAAGAAGCGATTGGCGATTATCTTGGAGTCGATTTGGATCAGCCGCATTCCGCCGCGGTTGATGTTGTTGCCGAATCGAATAAAATTCACGATAAGAACGAGCCGCCAAATGGTCCCGGGACTGCCGACCGGGCGGACGACGCCGAGCCCCTTGTTGCGGACAAGAAACAGCATCTCGTGCGGAAGCGGATTATTTTTTTCAGCAAGTTGGTTATTGTCGTTTTGGTACTCGGTTGGATCGCGTTTCGACTTGGCGAAGCATGGACCGAGATTTCAAAATACGACTGGAAACTTCATTATGGCTGGATTTTCTGTTCGAGCATATTCTATTTGGCCGCGTATTTTCCGGCATCGGTTCTTTGGTTTTTATCCCTTCGCTGGATGGGGCAAAGGCCAGACTTTTTTGGCGCCGTTCGGGCATTCTACGCAAGTCAACTGGGAAAGTATTTACCGGGCAAGGCCATGGTCGTCGTCATTCGCTCCGGAATGGTCGCCGGTGAAAAGGTTCGAATGAGTGTCGCCGCCGTTTGTGTTTTTTATGAGACCCTCACGATGATGGCCACAGGAGCGTTTCTTTCGGCTCTTGTCATTTGCGTCTATTTCCGCGAGCATTGGTTCTATTCGCTTTTGGCTTTGGGGACGATGCTCGCCGCCGGGCTGCCTGTTCTTCCCCCCATTTTCATTCGCGTCATTCACATTCTGGGCATCGGCAAAAAAGATGCTGCGCTTCACGATTATCTTGGAAAGATTACTTGGCGAAGTGTTATCGTTGGCTTTTCGCTCATGACGGTTCTGTGGCTTCTTTTTGGGGTCGGATTGTGGGCGGCCATTCAGGGAATTGGCGTTACGCCCGGCGGCTTTATCGCGAATATGCCGCGTTATGTATCCGTGACCGCCCTGGCGATTGTGCTTGGCTTTGCGGTTCCGATTGCACCGGGCGGGATCGGTATTCGGGAAGCCGTACTCTCGATTTTGCTCATTCCCTATTTTGAGACGATTCTCGCCATGCCCGAAAATGGAGCCGTTCACGTCCAGGCCGATAACCTTGCGCTTATCGTTTCCCTGGAACAGAGAATCATTTCGATTTTGGCCGAACTGACGCTTGTCGCGCTCTTTTTTATCGTCCCATTCGTTTCGAGAGTGGGACGATGTTTGATCCGCGGCGGCAAAAAACAGCAAGTCTGAAATACTCTTGCGATGCCGCAGCTTGATTGGCTGTCAGATCACAGGGCCGGAGCAAGTTTGTACTGGTGCGCCACAGGTTTGGCAGCCTTGCGGGTTTCACGGTCCCATTTCTGGAAATCGGCGACGTATTCGGCCCGCTTGCCCCAACGTTCCAGATAATGCGGTATCAGCGTCTTGAAATATCCCTTGGGCATCTTCGTTTCGTATAACGTTTTCACCGCCGCAAGGTCGTCCATATTGACAGAGAAAGAGTGCAGATACCAGCGTACCCCGGCCAGTTCACGTAGTGTCAATTCGGCCGCGCGACGCTTTACGCTCAAGTAGTAAACATGGCGAGACTGCTTGTATTGCGGCGTGCTGGTGTTCATGCTCAAGTTGATTCCCTTGCTTAATTCGGTGGACGAGTATTGTCCCACCGCCGTTGCGTCAATCGTGAGTGTGTAGTTTCCGCTTGGGAGATTTTCTATTTTGAGAATTTCCTGATTCAGGTCTTCGACAATGGGAAGCGTTTGAATGAATGTTGAGCAGCCCCCGGGAACAGGGAACGGAAGAGATTTTTCAAGCAGGGAAAACGAAACCGTCTTGCCGTCAACGGTCAGAGCGGAACAGGTCGCGTTCTCGCACTGACAAACTTTTTTGTTCCGGGCGTCAATAACGACGCTGGACACGATAGGCGAAACGCCTTGTGCTTTGAGGAACAGCCAGGTCATCATGAGGTGTCCCGGTGCCCGGGGATGAACGCGATCAGGGCCGACAATGGTGAACTTGGGGTCAAGTTTTTGTTGCTCAATATTATACGTGTGCATGGGAGCGTTGAACTCAACCAGCGTGACGTTGTTCTGTTTTGCGTAAGTCTTCAGAAAATCCGAGCAAGCGGCCAGAGCGCTGTTGGCGTTGAAAAAGCAGGGCTTTTTGTCGTTTATTCCGGTATCGTCGTAAATCGACGGTGTGATAATGGTAATGGTCGCAGGGCATTCTTTTTGGAGCTTTTTGAAGAGAAAGTCAAAATTCTTTTTATAGGCGTCGATGCGGCTTTGTTGGGCGGCACGCTCTTTTTCGGTCGGATGGGCGGTATACAGGCTAATACCGACGTCGTTCATGCCGAACATAATGGTAATCTGATTGGGCTTGTTGGGATACAGGTCTTCATCGAGACGACGAAGAACCGCGCTTGCGGTATCACCGCCGACACCGCAATTGTAAAAATCGATCTTTTGATCGGGATAGCGGGTCAAATAAAAGTTGTAAATATTATATCCGTATTCGCCGCCATGGGTAATACTGTCTCCGAGGAAACAAACCGTATCACCGTTTTGAAAATGTCCGGCAAAAACCGCCGGCGTTAAACACAAAAACAACAGAACAAACACCCATCGATCATACTTCATTGAAAAACCTCCAGATTGGGAATGTGTACGTGAAAACGTCAACTCGAAACAACATAACACAAACAGCCCGGTTTTTTACGACCGATTCTGCAATTTTCGGCGACCCGCCTTTCGATTATCTTCGGAAAACGGGGCATTCAGGCCACGCAACACGAAAAATCAAATAAAACGTGTTTTCCTAAAATCAAAACCAGACGCGGAACCAAATAAAACAATCATTCATTGTTCTCCTCTCCGAGCCAGGTATTGAGGAAGTCGAAATCGGCGCGGAGCGTGCGAACTTCTTTCGGCCGGAATTCGGAAGGCAAGGTGTCGAGTATTTCCGTGGCGTCATGTAAATCATCCCTGGAATTACCGGGAAGATCACACGCGGCGGTCAACCGTGCCCGGAGGAGCAACACCTGTGCCAGCAGAATATCAATGAAAAAGAATCCCTTGCCAGACAATGGAGTGAGGGCCTGACATGCCTCGTCGCAGTCGCACAAGGCCATTTCAATTTGGTCTTTACGCCAATAAGCTTCCGCGCGATCACAGAGCAGTTTGGCGAGAAATTGTTCATCAGAAACATTCAGAAAACGTTTCTTGTTAGCGAACTCATTTAACAATTTCTGGGAACACAAAATCATGATGTCGTATCGACGAATGCGACTATAGGCCCAGACTTGATAGCTTGTCACAATGGTTGCTTTCGAAAAGTCAGAGAGATCACTTAACGCAAACTTGTATTCATTGGCCCAGGCTTGTATCAAGTTACGGACTTTTAGATGCCTGTCCTGTTTATAATAGGACCAGAGCTGGCAAACATGGATAGTATGTTCAATTGTGCATAAAAGGGATATTTCGGACTGGATTTCTTCAGAGGGCGTGGCCTTGTTTGCCGCGGCCTGGGCAGTGTGGCGTTTCTTCACAACAGTCAAGCATTTATTGAGCAGGCAACGGGCAGCCCAAAAGCGGCCTTTTGCGACAAGTTGCATGGCCTGCGGATAATGAAAAAACCATTTCATGTGGTCGGGAATTTCATTCTCTTTGGAAGGAGCAATGTCTTTTTCCATGTCTTCGATCCTGTTTGCTATTGCTCCCGACTGATCAAATCGATCGTTCCAAAAATGGTAAAAGAACTCACGCGTTTTGAGTGCAATCCAGTTAAACAGGAATTTTTCCGACATCTCCTTGTCCATGGTGCTGTATAATGTGTCCGCCGCGGCGAATAATGTCGGAAATAAATCTGTCCTGCTACTGCGTGGAAGGGCATCCAAAAGCCGGGTCAGAGTCTCCAGACGCAAAGTCATGATTCGTAGGGGCGATACCGGCGGATTTTTATCAAGCAATTCCAGTACGCGGAGAAGATGAGAAACGGCAACATCTCCTTCTTCGGATTTGAACAGCAAAAATTGCGATACCAATCGATAATGAAGGTCTGCGACAGTGAAGAAATTT
>JAQVID010000114.1 GCA_028695865.1 Thermoguttaceae bacterium
ATCCGATTTGTGCCGTCAGGTTCAGCGTACTCCCTTCAGGCAAATCGACCGTTTGCGGAACGTCAATTGACATGGAGGAATCGTTGTCCTGAACGAGAAGTTGCGCAGAGGATTGAGTGGTCACGCTGCGATAAGGCTGTGAGCCGGATAGAGTAATCGAGACAGTAATCGTTTCTGCGGACTCGGGCAGTTCATCGTCGAGAATGGCAAGGGACAATTCGACGTAATCAACTCCGGTGGGAATGACAATCGAATTTTCAGCGGGTGGAATAAAATCGACATCGGCAGACGCCGTACCATCGATTTGATAAAAAACGGTGAGTGGATCAGCAATATCCGGCCCGGACCGGGTAAAGCGGAAAACGGCAGGTCGCGCTGTTTCGTCGGGCAGAGTTTCACCGGCGTTGCCCATTGCGGCGACCGAAACCTGGGGCGTTCGGGCAGAGTCGCCTATCGTCGCTGTGGCAAGAGAGGAAGAGCCGCAGCGATAAGCAATCTCAAGATAATCCGGATTCCACGGGTCTGCAGGCCCAATATAATCGAGCAATACAACCGAGAGTGTTTCATCGTCTTCAAGTGAAGTATCGTCGATCGCGTTCAAGACCAGATCGACATAAGGCGCGCCGCCGGGAATGGTCAATGTACCAAAAGCCTGCCCATCGTTCCAGGTTCCGGTTGCCAGAGTATAATCGTATCCTCTTTCGGCAGTCCCTTCGAGCAGATAACAGACAGTCAATGGCCAGGTCAGATCGGATGAACCGCTTCGTGTAAACCGAAAGACGACGGGAATCGGCGTTTCTTCCGGAAGCGTTTCGCGTCCTGTCGCCGCAAAAGTTGAAACGTTGACGGTCCAGTCGTCGTTATCCTGAATGGTCGTTGAAGCGGTGGTATCGGCCCCGGGATAATAATGGGCGAATTGTGAATTCTCTTCGGCAAGGAGCGTGAGTATAATGCTTTCGGAGCCTTCGCGCAAAGAGTCGTTGACCACAAGGATTGAGACATCCACACTGGCGGCGTTTGCGGGAATGGTCACGCTCTGACAGGTCGAAGTTGTATAATCGATTCCATACTGAGCCGTACCTTGCCAACGCAAGAGCACGGTCATGGGTTGATCGAAGGAATCATTGCCGGATCGCGTAATTCGCCAAGTTGCCGTGCGGTCCTCCGCCACCGTTGACTCCGCTGCACTGCTTGTCAGACTTTCGATATTGACGTACCATGGGTCGTGATCCGTGATGGATACCGACACGGCAGGAGCCGCGCCCACACGGTACGAATTGGACGAGTCCGGCACAATGGCAAGTTCAACCGTTTCGCTTCCTTCAACAAAGAAATCGTCAACCGCTTCAATACGGACAAAAGTTGAGTTTTGGCCTGTCGAAATCATGACATAACCGTAATACGATCCGGTTCCGGCCGCGTCGAACTCCTCCATAATGGCGACCTGATTGCCATCGGCTGCATAAACGATGTAGTCGGACATGGAATAATTCGCGTTCCAACTCGCGGTACCGCCGAGCCGGAACTTGACCGTCGTTGCCCAAAGCAAATCGGTCGCTTCAGACCGAACGAACTGAATCGTCGCGCCGGTCGTAAGACCTTCAGTCAACCCGTTTGCGGATTGGACGAGATGAACCGCCCAATCGTCGTTATCCACGATGGAAATTGACGCGCTTGACGCCTGCGCGTCCAGATCGATATCAGTCTGCGGCGTCAGAAGAAGAGTCGCCCATTCGGTTCCTTCGCGTTGGCCGTCATTGGCCGGCCGAAGTTCGATGGCGGTTGAAAGACTTCCTGCGGGAATGGTCATTGAACCGTGATACTCATATCGATTCGTATTGTCGTCGTATCGGCATTCGAGACCAACAGGGTTACCGCTGCTGTCGTAAAGAGCATAATCGTCGTAAGTGGTTGCGTTACCTTGAATCGCGAAATCGAACGTTGTTGCGCTCGACAGATTCGTTCTTCCACTACGGGTAATCGTCCAGGTTCCGTATTCGTTCGCGTCTTCCGAAGCGGTCGGATCGGTCGCCGTAACGCCCAGCTGCCAGTTATTGTACAGGAATGTTTTTACGCTGGACGCCTGTGACGCGTAATATTCCGTTGGTGAGTAAACGGAAGTAATTCGGTAATAATAAAGGGTATCGGTGGCAAGTCCGGAATCGGTATAAGTTGTTACCGTAATATTGGAGGCGATATCGCTCCATTCGGTTCCGTTGAGACTTCGTTGCAAGGTGAACGTTTCACTTTGATAGGGAGCCGACCAGTTCACACGAATACTCGACGTGGAAAGCGGCGTTAGCGTCGGCACGGCGGGCGTGGGGGCCAGTGTCATTGCCGAGACGGTCGCGGAAACCGGTGAGGTTCCGCCTGTATTGATTGCATAGAGCCGATAATAGTATGCCGTTCGCATCGGCAGGCCGGTATCGACATAACCGGCGTTTGTCAGATCGGAATCAAGAGTCGTCCAGGTTGTTTCGTCCGTCGAACGTTGTAATTGCCAGGAATCGACATTTGCCGTCGCTGTCCACAAAATAGAAATCGACTGATCGGTAATGGTTCCAACAGAAATTGTCGGTGCGGCAGGGGGAAGCGGATTTGTTGTTACGGAAAGAGTCTGGAAAACTGAATGAAGTCCGGTTCCTGTCGCCGTTGCGATTCGATAGTTATAAGTTGTTTCGGACGAAAGTGAACTGTCGGTATATGTATTGTTCGTTAAACCGGACGCGACTGTCGTCCAGCTGGTTTCATCGACGGATCGCTGGAGCAGACAGGGAAAATCTGAATTACCGTCTGTCCACGCAAGCGTTACGGAATCGGATGTCTTTGTGGATAGAGTGAACGTTGCTGTCGGAGCAGGAATAGCCGAAACCGCTGCAGCGTAAGCGGAACTTCCCGCCGTATTGACCGCCGCGAGTCGATAGGAATAATCGTAAGTATTCGCGTTTAACGAAGTATCGGAGTCCTGCCAGGTGAGTGAGGTGATATTATTCTGAACGACCGACCAGTTCGTCTCGTCAACGGAGCGCTGTAATGAATAACTGTCCGCTCCGGAAGCCGAAGACCAGGCAAGCGAAACGGTTCCCGAATCGACGAGAAGAACGGATGTTAGTTGCGGTACTGTCGGTAAAACAAGAGGAAGTGCTACACTGACAACCGATGAATGAGCCGAAGTCACAGGAACAGACAGCCAACTGCTCACCCGGTAATAATAGGTATTTCCCATCGCCAAAGATGAGTCGCTGTAAGTCGTTCCCGAATAATTCGATTGAATGGTTGTCCAGCTTTGATTGTCGATAGAACGTTCGATAATATATTGCGTTGCATTGTCGAACGGTGTCCAGCTCAAACCGATGGTGGTTAAATCGGTTGCCTGTGCCGTCAAGTCGGTCGGCGGAAGAAATGAAACAACACTTGCCGTTACTGTTGTGGAAACCGGCGAATCGCCTGCCGTGTTATTCGCGTACAATCGATAGGAATACGTGGAATTCGCCGCTAAATAAGAATCGGTATATAAAGTACCTGTTATATTACTGTTTACTGTTGTCCATGTACTTCCATTATCGAAAGACCGTTCGAGAATGTAGCGTTCGGCACTGGTAACCGCCGTCCAGGAAAGCGCGATTTCATGATAAGAATATGCCGAGGCCGACAAATTCGTCGGAGCCGATGTCATGCGATTCGCAATGGAAACGGTCGCGGAAGTATTTGACGACGATAACAAATACAAAGGATCGGAAGAACCGCCTGTTCCCAAAAACGCGTTGTTATCAAGCAAAGTGAGAATAACCGTTTCGGTCGTTTCTTCTGTAGTATCGTCCGTTGGCGTTACGACAATATCGATGTAAGAATCGTTCGCGGCTATAACGGCACTTCCGTAATAATGCCATACACCGGATACTTCATAAGAAGACACATTGGCAATGTTGGCATAATCGACATTGTATGCCGCCGTTCCCGTCAGCTCAAAATAAACCGTGAGAGATTGTGTAATATCCTGTCCATTGGCGCGTGAAAGTCGAATCGTTCCCGTATTGACCGTTTGGCCCGTCACTGTTTCCGCAGCAACGGAGTCGGTTGCCGTTACAGAAACGGTCCAGGGAGCGTTCGAGTCGTTATCCAAAATATTGACTGTCGCGGACGAAGAGTTACTGTCGATGGTGTAATTCGAACTGCTCGTAACGGTAACGATTACCGTTTCGCCCGATTCCTCATCGCTGTCGTCAATGGGCAAAACGGAAAGCGTTGTTGACGTTGTGCCCGCCGCAATGGTTACATTGTAACCGTAAGTGTAGTCTCCGGTAATCGGATCGTAAAGATAGTCTTCGTAAAGTTCATAACCGGACGCGTTTTGAAGCGTGTAATCTCCGCCGCTTCCGTACATCGAAAGAGAAGCTGTTCCCGAAACAGAGAACCAAACCGTCAGCGCATTCGATAGATCGCTTTCGCCGGATCGGGTAAACGTAAACGTTCCCGGATTCGAACCGCTGGTCATTTCGGCGGCTGTCGCGTCAGTAGCTGTAACGGAAACTGTCCAATTATCGTTGTCTGCAATGGTGATCGAACCTGTGTTATTACCGGAATCGACGGTGTAAGCGGAATTATCGAGAAGCGTTAAGGTTGCTGTCTCAAGAGATTCTTTTGTCGAGTCGTTTTCGGGACGGAGTTCAAGTGTCGTTGTGAACGAACCAGCGGCAATCGTCACACTTCCCGAATAAACGTAAATGCCAAGGGAATCGTCGTAATAGCTGTTAAGCGAAATCTGATTGCCGCTTGCGTCGTAGAGGCGATAATCAATACCATAATCTCCGCCACCGGTCGCCGTCCCGGAAAGTCGGAACTGAACGGTCAGTGAATTGGTCGTACTCGTTTGACCGGATCGTGTCACCGTCCAGGAACCGTAATTCGTCGAGCCACTTGGAAGTTCCGCCGCTGTGTTATCCGTTGTGGAAACGGAAACGAGCCAGTCATCGTTGTCCGAAATGAAAGCGGTCGCACTGCTTGACGTCGAGTCAACAGTATAAGCGTTATTTGAAGAAACGGTCAGAATAATCGTTTCGACAGACTCTCTTTCGGCATCGTCATAAGGAACTGCCGAGATTACTGCTGTTGTGGTTCCTGCCGCAATGGTAACGCTGTATCCGCTTGTGTAATCGCCAGTGAATTCGTCGTATTGATAATTCTCATAGAGTTCATAACCATTGGAATCGTATAGCCGATAATCGCCATTGGAATCCCAGTTACCAAGCGTTGCCGTTCCGGACACGGCAAACCAAATGGTTAGAGCATGAGTTGTATCACTTTCTCCTGATCTTGATACGGTGAACGACGCCGGATTGGAGTTGTCCGAAGTTTCGGCGGCTGTCGCGTCAGTAGCAGTGATCGAGACAGTCCAGTTGTCGTTGTCGGTGATATTGATTTGCGCAGTGGAAGCGGTTTCGGAAACAGCGTAATTGTTACTTGAAGAAATTGTTAGAAGCGCGGTTTCGGTCGATTCTTTGGTTGCGTCGTTATTCGGGCGGAGTTCGAGCACAACGGCGGTTTCGTTGGCCGCAATGGCTACTGTTCCTGTGTAAACATATTGCCCCAACGTTTCGTTGTACGACTTATTCAGACTGACCTGATTAGTACCGGCGTAAAGCGTGTAATCGCTGTCGTATTCTGAAGCTGTTCCCGCCGTTCCCGAAAGAACAAAGTCGACGTTCGTTGCATTGGAAAGATCGGTTTCACCGGAACGCGATATTGTCCATGAGCCGTAATTTGTCGGACCGGTCGGAAGTTCTCCCGCTGTGCCATCCGTTGTGATAACGGAAACAGTCCAATCATCGTTGTCAAGAATATTGACGGAAGCGCTTCCCGCGGTGGAGCTGACTGTATAGGAAGCACTACTCACCATACTCATCGTGGCAAGTTCCGTACCTTCACGAACCGCGTCGTTGTTCGCGCGCAGTTCGACCGTTGCGGACGTCGAGCCACTGGCTATTTGAACATAATACCCGTAATAACAGGTGCCAAGTTCGTAGTCGTAATAATCAGTTTCGTAAAGCTGATAACCATTTGAGTCATAAAGATTGTAATCGGACCCCAAGGTCGATGTTCCGGTCATCGCAATAAAGACGGTAGTTGCGTTGGAAAGATCAGTTTCGCCCAAACGTGTGATGGTGTATTGTCCGTAATTCGTCGAACCGGAAGGGAGTTCAGCCGCTTCGCTATCGGTAGCCGTTACGGAAACGGTCCAGTTGTCGTTGTCCAGAATCGAAATCGTTGCCGCCCCATTGGCCGGGTCAATCGTATAAGCACTGCTTTCGAGAATGGTTAGGACTGCTGTTTCTGTCGATTCTTTAGCGGCATCGTTGACAGGACGAAGTTCAATAGTGGTGGAGAGAGTACCGGCAGTAATATTGACAGAGCAGGTATAATAATATTGTCCGGTATTGGAATCGTAGTTTTCACTGGTGGAAAGCTGATTACCCGAAGAGTCGTAAAGATAATAGTCGGTTCCGTAATACCCGCCGCCGGTGGCCGTACCTTCCAGCTTAATTGCAACCGTAGTATCGGAATTAGTCACTACGTCAAGGCCAATCCAGTAGCTTCCGGAATCGACCGGATTTCCTTCAGTCGCCATATTATCAGGAGATGCGGCACTTACTACCGCAAGGAGCTGCCGTTCTTCGAGTGGCTCGATAAGAAGATTACGCGCCCGAATATTTAGCTTGTCTTTTTTTATGTTTCTATTGAACCAAAACGAATGGAACCACCCCAATAAGCCATCCTTTAAAAAGCCGAATAGCCCTGCAATTCTGCTTCCATTAACCGACTTATTACTGCCAGGATTAGTTCTTTTTGACATAGCATATTCCACCCATATTGGAATGCGTATTGCATTTAAACGCTTCTTTCCAAACAAATACTACTGTCAATATCTGTTTGGAAAAAACAGACAACCGCCGAAGTGTTTTACATAAAAACACTCCCAAAATAAGAAAACAACCATTTGTGTTACAAGTGGATAAAAAGTTTAACTAACATTCAAGTTTCGAAGCCTGTCAGCAGGACTGACATTCCCGTCACGAATACCAAAGTTGGCTCAATTCAAAAAATTCTGAATATACGGCCACATTCCATAACAACTGGTAAGAATACCAAAACAAAAAGTGCTTGTCAATCAGCACTTTAAGAAAATCCTCAAGAAAGATGAAAGTATTTCAAATATTTTTGACATATGTCAAACAAGGGCATTGCCTATATTGCCTGATATGCCTATTCTGTCTTCAAGAAGATAGAATCTGCCTTTATCAACATTATTTGAGTGAAAACATAAAATGAATGAATTCCCCCGTTTTCCGAAGGTAAACGAAGCGTGAATCACTGAAAAATTAAGCATCGGTAGCAAAAAAAAACGGTATGATATCTTTTTTTGCCAAGGAATCGAACACTTGTCCTCTGGAGTGCGTCAACCCCTGCCCCATGCTGTGCAACGAGCTTTATTCTCATCCATCTTGCCCTGTTTAACATCTATTCTGTAAGCAGAAATGAAAAATTCACTTTTTAAGCATTAACGCTTGAAACTCATTTTGACAAGGTACAACAGGGGTTTAGGAACAGGAAACCGACAAGGCGACAATATACAATATATTGGAGTGCCTCAAGCGTTTTTCGGGATTTCCGTTGTAATATACCCAACATTGAAAAGTTTTTTTACGAAAGGTATTCTATGACAAAGTACATTATTTCCCTGGCTGTATGTGCAATGATCGTTCTGAATCTGAGTGGTGTATCCCAGGCTGCGGATACGACCAAAGCCGAAGCGCCTCCGGCGACAGAAAGATCGTTCTGCCCGGCGCGTTTCTTTATCGCATTGCCTATCGCGCTGACGATCCTGATAAGTTGCTTATTTCGGGCGACTGGATCGGCGAGAATACCGACGTTTTTACTCTCGAATACGATCTCAATACCGACGCTCAGCGTTATCTGGAATGCGACGGGAACCCTGCCTACAAATGCACTATTTTGGACGACGAGATTCTTTACGCCAAACGGGATAGCGGTGGTTTTGAGAATCGCCATATATGTCATTCGAACCATGTTCATGGAATTGACTGTAAAATCGCGGAAAAGTCGGAAGACATTCTTTCGTCGTCCGGATTACAC
>JAQVID010000115.1:0-1769 GCA_028695865.1 Thermoguttaceae bacterium
GGGAAGAGTTCGTTCGAATTTGGGCGACGACCAGGTAGTGAATTGCCACCAGCCCAAATGCAGCGGCAAATAGAGTCCGCAATCTTTCATCGAAGCGAACTTGTCGATTTGCGGATCGTATCCTTGCCAGCAGCCATGCTGATATTCTTCGCCGGCTTTCATGGAACCGATATGAATATCCATGAAACGTTTATAACCGCGGTTGGGACGGTCCCAGGCCTGATAACGGCTTCGATAATGCCACCAGTGATGAAGCATGCCGGCGTACTCCACACCGACGGGCTTCTTCAAATGCTTCATGACGTCGAAAACAAATTTATCGCCGTAATACCAATAGTTTTCTTCGCCCCACATGTCGCGAATACCTTCGATCGCGTCGAAATAAATACCATCGAATCCGCATTCGTTCACGACATCGGCATGATTTTTCGCGACTTCTTCCCAAAGAGCCGAATGCGGTTCAGGCAGATAGAGCCCTCCCCAAAAGGTTTTGAGAAGTCCGACCTGCGTACCTGTTTTGTGCGCAGATACTTTCGTTCCGTGAAAACCGCGTTTACATCCCTGAAACTTGTAAGGAGCCTTTTGGGACACACTTTCAAACTGAATAATTTCATTTCCGATTTTGAGCGTTTTGTTATGCTTTTTCGAATAACCGCTTACCAGTAAGTCAAGCGTTTTGGACAACTCGTCGAGGGATTCCTTAACGACGACTTCGGTTGCGTCGGCTGTCAACTCCGTTTGAAGAGTGAAGGAAGCAAGCAGGTCAAGATCAGGACTCGGCACCGGCGTTACGTATTTCGCGGTCGGACTAATATAACACGAATAGGTATGGAGAATCGACGAAATGCCCGCCGCGTGCAACTTGTCAACAATTTTTTTGAACGTCTGCCATCCTTGCGGAAATCGCTGTTTGTTCATTTCGAAACTGCCGAACAGGAAAAACGAAGGACTGCCGCCATGGTTGCTGATCTGATTGAATCCGATTGTCTTGCTCAATTCAATCCAGTTGTCAACCGTGTCTTCGCACAGATTACTGCTGTTCATGAGATAGGAACCGAATCCTTCTTTGGCCTGAAGTGCCCAGGCGCCACCCTGATCGGAGAACGGAACATCGGGCGCCGCTTTCGTCATAACCTCGCGAATTTCGGCCAATAATCGTTTTTGTGGAACGCCGACCAGGGCCGTTTTGGCTCCTTTGAATCCGAAGCGGTCATAGCAACACGACCAGAATTCCGCCTGCAATGCCGGAAGCTGATGAACATGGGTATGCAGATTGAGCGACAGCGCGCACGCCGCGAACGATTCTTCCGGAACCGCATTGAGTTTGAGCGGAATGTTTATGAACACAAAGGAGTCAGGCTTGCCTGTTACGTCGAGCACTTCGAAAACAAGGCGTCCTTTTTCAGGTGTGACGCGAACTTTTGCGGTAACATCAATGCCGTCAAAAACAAACGACAAGACCCCGCTTGCTTGATCCCGGGAAACTTTTTTGGGCTTGTACGTTTTTTCCCCTTTTTGAACCAATGCGCAGTACTGTTTGTCTGAATCGACTTTTGTTTTCAGATAGTCGCGACCATCGGCCAAATCGATGAGAGCCAAATTCCGTCCGTCCGGTCCGATTTCGTACCGAAACGTATCACACGAAAACGATATATTGTCCGCTCCCCAAGCGTGCTGTGAAGACAACAAAAGCCAGGAGAAAAGACAAACCAAAACACCCAATGTCAGAACGGCCAATCGTCGCCCGCTTGCAGAAAATTTTCCAGTCA
>JAQVID010000115.1:1779-8059 GCA_028695865.1 Thermoguttaceae bacterium
CACAAAACGTGATTTTACCATATCCCCATTATCATGTCAAACAGAAAGGGATTTCGCGAAATGAACTATCATCGCGTTTAGTATTTTTTTGATTGTAATGGACCTTGATTTGGGATGATGAAGATTCATCAAGCCCGTATAGGGAGCGAAGTGAAACGAGCGCAATTAGGGCCAAAGCGGTTCGAATTCGTCCCAACACTCCCTAATTACGGTCGCAAGCGACCTCTATGACGGGCTTGACTATCTTATCAAAACGAGCAAATGAATTACACCACCCTGTGAACGGGGGAAGAATCGTATAACCGGGACACGGTCTGGCGGCGCAAGTCCCTGTCTGCCATAGGGAAACGCCTTGCGCGGTTGGGATTTTTGGAGTAACCGGCCGCACTCTAAAAGCCGGCCGTTTGCGCGGAAAGTAAAGGCAGCACAGGCAACATGAAAGTACGGCGGTTTACACCGCCGCGTTGGCCTTGCCTTTACACCAATCAGTCCAAATCAGAAAGATTAAAGATGGTATTGCTCAGAGTGTTACGAATGACGCTTTTACGATCGTTGGGGATCATGGCCCGGGTATAAACCGTGTTGTCAACGCCTTCATTGATAACACGAACACTTCCGTCAACCATGGCGGCAACAACCGAAGCCGGGTGATTCGAAGAAGGACGAGCGGTTACCCATTGACGATGACCAGACAAAATGGAACCACACTGATTGATGGAAAGCGGATAATTTTTCGCATCAGCAATTGCGGAGGCGGCAGTATCTTCCAAGACATAACACCCGGAACTGGAACCGGAAGTAAAGTCACCAGGGGCAGCGAAATAAACACTCGGCGTTGACGTAAGATTTGTGAAGGCGGTTGCCCCCCAACAGAATCCGACTCGATACTCTTCTGTTGCCCAGTCTTTTGCGGCCAGTCCGCCAGCCTGAACATTTTCGGAGATCAAAAGGGTATTGGTTGTACCATCGGCAATATCGTCAATACTCAAAGCCGGAGCCGCGTTAGCCGTTGTCCAAGCCGCGGCGCCGGTAAACGACCCGTCCCGACCATCGGTCAGAATGCCGTTAAATTTTGAGGCGTCTCCCGGGGTTGTCGGGCGGTCTGCGTTGCCGCGAGCCCAGTCGTTATAACCGCAGTTGGCAACGTAATTCACGCCACCCTCTTCCTGCGTACCATTACTCTTACAATGCAGGAAGGGAAGTTTGATCGAAGGCTTACCGGCACAGGCCACGGCGGAAGTATCATATCCGTCATTGGCGGCAGTGGTATTGCTTGCCAGATTTTCCCAAATCTGAACACTATCCATATAAGGGAACAGCATGGGGAGCCAACCAACCAAGGTACGATAGGGCTGGCTGCTTGCCGTTCCGGCATCGACGGCAAACGTATGCATATTGTTCGTGCGAACATACTGCGCGAACTGGGGAAACTTATTGCGAGCCGAATGATAATTATTAAACGCCAGCGCAATGTTTTTCTGGTTGTTGATACACACCGTGCGGCGTCCGGCTTCACGAGCACTCTGGACCGCAGGAAGCAACATGCCCGCGAGCATTCCGATAATGGAAATGACAACGAGCAATTCGATAAGAGTAAAACCGGGTTTCAAAAAAGTCTTTTTCATGGCTCATTCCCTTCGAAAATGAGCTCGACAGGGATATATCCCCGCCGAGTCTGATCACCTTGCCCTTTATTCGTATTTGTTTTCTTTTACGCGTCACATGTCAAAAAGGACGACTTATTTTGAATTTTCCCACGAATTGAAAACGCAACTGGTCGGACATACGTTTTCAACTTGTACCAGTCCGGTAAACGGGGCATCCAAAATGAGCGGACGAGTAAATTTATTCCAAATATAATAAAATCGTTTAACAAATTTGCTGAGGAACATGCACGTTCGTGTTCGTCCCTCAACTAATACTAAGAGTACATCCAATGACCAATAAAATCAAGTAGGTTCACAAAAAATTTTTCCTTTTCTTCCCGTTTTTGCCAAAAAAGTTCCTTTTTTTCGCAATACACGGCCTGGTTTGCCTGTTTTACTTAGTCTTAAGCTCGAAGTTCAGCAGGTCAACCGTTCGGGCCGTTGCTCCGCGTTGACTTTCGACCAAACGAACAGCACGCTGGCCGAGTTCACATCGCCAGGCTTCATTTTCAAGGCAGTGTCGGACAAACGCGGACAATTCTTCGGGTGAGACCACGACTTTGGCCGCGTTTTCCTGAAGCATGCGAGAGGAAATGTCACGAAAATTACGGGTATTTGGACCAAAACAGACGGCGGCTCCGTAGGCGCCGGGCTCAAGCATATTCTGTCCGCCGCGGCTGCCGAAGCTTCCCCCGACAAAGGCGATATGAGCGGTTCCCCACCAGGCGCCCAATTCGCCGATCGTATCGATCAAAAGAACGGGAGCAACGTTGTTCCTGATTTCATCGGTTAATTGTGAACGTCGGCACCAGGAACACCCGGAATCGTCCAACATTTTCGCGACAGACTCAAATCGTTCCGGGTGACGAGGTACAATCATGAGTCGCAAGTTGGGCCATATGGGAACCAGTTCCTGCCAGGTTTTCAGGGCATATTGTTCTTCGGGCTCCTGAGTACTTCCGGCAATAAAGACGAGTTCGTCCGGTTTGATGTCTGCCAGAGCGGCCAGGCGTTTTGTTTTTTCATTATTGCGGTCGGTTTGAGCACCATCGAATTTAATCGAGCCTGTCACGACGACCCGCGAAGCGCCGAGCCGCTTGAACAGGTCGGCAGCCAACTCGTCCTGGGCCGCAATCACATCGACGCGATTCAGTATATATCGCGTCAAGGGGCGTATTCGACGATATCGCTTAAAACTGCGGTCACTGATTCGGCCATTGACGATCGCGACCCGAACGCCCTGTTTTTTTGCCTGAAGAATGAGATTGGGCCACAGTTCCAGTTCAACCAGCACGAGCCAGTCAGGCTTGACCTGTTTTATTGCGTTACGAACAGACCAGGTAAAATCGAGAGGACAATAAAACACGTTCAAATCCGGAAAGATTTTTTTAGCCAGTTCGAAACCGGTTTTTGACGTCGACGAAACGACCAATTCCCAATCGGGGCAGCTCTGACGCAGTTGCTTGACCATCGGCTTGAGCAGATTGATTTCACCGACACTCACGCCATGAAGCCACACGCGATGCGCTTGCCCGGAACGATTTGCGGAAGTATTGAGGTCGGGCAAAACAGGAATCGTTCCCCGACCAAAGAACTTTTCGGCCAGTCCCTGTCGATACTTTCCCAAGACGACAACACGCCACAGGAGTACCGGCAGAGCAAGTACCAAAAACGTCAGATAGGCCAGATTCAGAATAATCCCCATGGGCTCAGTCGTTTCGTGCCTTGCGGAAATAATTGATTAACGCGGTGGTCGAACTGTCGTGTCCGGCGGTGGACGCTTTGGAGTCGGTCAGTTGAGGCAAAACGATTCCCGCCAATTGCTTGCCGAGTTCAACGCCCATCTGATCGAATGAATTGATGTGCCAGATAATACCCTGCACAAAGATTTTCATTTCGTAAAGCGCGATGAGCCGTCCCAATACGCGAGGAGTCATTTTGCGGAAAAAGAACGTGTTCGTCGGACGGTTACCCGCGAAAACCTTGGTCGGGGCAAGTCGGGCGATCTCGTCGTCAGAGATGTTTTTTGCCTTGAGTTCCGCAATAACTTCATCGAGAGTTTTACCCCGCATGAGCGCTTCGGTTTGCGCAATGAAGTTGGAAATCAGTTTCGGATGATGATCGCCGCATTCGTTCCAGGATTGGGCGGGGGCGATAAAGTCGGCCGGAACCAGTTTTGTACCTTGGTGAATGAGCTGGTAAAACGCGTGCTGACCATTGGTACCCGGGGCTCCCCAAACGATAGGACCGGTGGAACAGGCGACCGGTTGACCGTCAATATCGACGCTCTTGCCGTTGCTTTCCATGTCTCCTTGCTGAATGAACGCGGGAAACCGTTCCATGTATTGATCATAAGGGAGTATGGCATAAGTTTGCGCGCCGAAAAAGTTGTTGTACCAGATACCCAACATGGCCATAATAACGGGAATATTTTCTTCGAATTTCGCGGTACGAAAATGTTGGTCGATTTCATGGGCACCCGTAAGGAGTTCGACAAAGTTTTCGAAACCGACAGCCAAAGCGATACTTGTTCCAATCGCGGACCAAAGCGAATAACGACCGCCAACCCAGTCCCAAAAGGCGAACATGTTGTCCGGATTGATTCCGAAATCGACGACTTTACTTTTGTTCGTGGAAAGCGCGACGAAATGTTGCGCAACCGCTTGACTGTCTTTGAGTGATCGCAAGAGCCAATCCTTGGCGGAAGTCGCGTTCGTCATGGTCTCCTGAGTCGTGAACGTTTTGGACGCGACGACGAACAGCGTTGTTTCCGGATTCAGCGCTCTAAGTGTTTCCGTCACGTGCGTACCGTCCACATTGGACACGAAATGAACTTTCGGACCATCGTGAAAGGGCGTCAGCGCCTGACAAACAAAGCACGGGCCCAAATCCGAGCCACCGATTCCAATATTGACCACATCGGTAATTGCTTTGCCGGTATAACCTTTCCAGTCACCGCTTCGAACACGGTTGGTGAAATCGCGAATACGGTCCAGAACAGCATTGATTTCGGGCATGACGTCCTGACCATCGACATAAACCGGCGTATTGGAGCGATTGCGAAGAGCCGTATGAAGGACGGCGCGATGTTCGCTGACGTTTATTTTTTCACCGGTAAACATGCGTTCAATCGCTTCGGGCAGTCCGCATTCCCGGGCAAGCTCGAACAAATATCGCAACGTCTCGTCCGTCATTCGGTTTTTGGAATAATCAAACAATAAATCGTCAAAACGAATTGAGAACTTTTCAAACCGCGACGGATCGTCCGCGAAAAGTTCTTTCATTTCGACCTTTTCCATCCGCTGGTGGTGCGCGACCAGTTTTTTCCATGCTTCAGTATGAACCGGATTACCCATTGAATTGACCTTCTTAAATAATGTAATTTTCGACTAATGTAAAGTTAATATCAATTTATATTGTCTGTTTCGGTACCACCCTCAAAAAGGAAGTTTGTTTCTTTCCAGTATGACTTCAGGATAACTCATTGTCAAGGGCCACATTTCACGTTTTTATGATATTTGCAATACAATAAATGATTCGGCTGACTTTATTCGATAAGTTGAATATTGTCGCGAGACACAATCTCCTCATAAGGACAATGGCCGAGAATCTCGCGGATTTCGCAACATTTTTTTCGCCGAATCTGGAGCACTTCCCGCGTGCCGTAATTGGAGAGCCCGCGGGCAATTTCTTTGCCATCGAGAGCAACAAGCGAGACGACATCCCCTTTTTCGAACTTGCCCGAGGCGTCGACGACGCCGATAGGAAGCAGGCTTTTACCGTTATTCCGCAGAGCGTTCACGGCTCCATCATCAAGAATAAGTTTTCCTTTTGGAGCAACGGCAAACCCCAACCAGCGTTTTCGGGCCAAAAGCTGTCGTTTTGGGAAAAAGACCGTACCGACTTCTTCCCCGGCGTAAATTTTCGTCAAAATGTCCGGATCGTCCCCGTTGGCAATAATCACACTTCCCCCGGAAGCGGTGACCATTTTGGCCGCGCGAAGCTTGCTCGACATTCCTCCTTTACTCCGATTGGACCGCTTTTCGGCGACCATATCCATGAGAGAAACGGACCAGTGATCAACGACCGGAATCACATGGGAGTGACTGTCGGAAGGGTCGCCGTCGTAAAGGCCATCGACATCGGTCAGCAGGATCAGGAGCGGTTCCGAAAAAAGATTGGCAACCAGCGCGCCCAGGCGATCATTATCCCCAAATGTCGAATGCAATTCTTCAACACTGACCGTATCGTTTTCGTTGACGATGGGGAGCGTATGATATTCGAGCAAAGAACGAAAAGTATTGGTCACATTCAGATATTGTCGTCGGCGGGACAGGTCGTCGGCTGTCAAGAGGACTTGGCCGGCACAAATTCGGTGTTCGGACAAGGCTTCTTCGTAGGTCTGCATGAGCTTGCTTTGGCCGATTGCGGCCACGGCTTGAAGTTTTGGGTGCTCGGACGGGCGGCATTCCAACCCCAATCGCGCTACCCCGGCTCCTACCGCGCCGGAACTGACCAGAATAACTTCTTTTCCGTCATTGCGAAGAGCGCAAATCTCGTCTACCAAACGAAATATGCGAGTTCGGTTCAAACTTCCATCGTTGCCGGTCAATACATTCGTTCCGACCTTGACG
>JAQVID010000116.1 GCA_028695865.1 Thermoguttaceae bacterium
GCTTCTGGAATATCGCGCATGTTCGGCCGACAAGTTGAAAGCCGACAAGTTGAAAAACGAGTCATAGATACTGGCCAATCCTTTCTACTTGCTTGTCTGAACGTCCTTTTGTTTCAGATGCGAGTGTAATACTCGCCCCCCTGCGTGGGATGTAAAAGCGGGACTAGCGTGGTGGAGTCGCGTTTCCCCGGGGGCTTTTAACCCGCAAACAAAAGCGTGCCCTCTCTGACGTTATATTATATTCTCAATATTATATTCTCAAAACGCGCAAATTCCGTCGTCTGGAGTCGGGGAGTCGGGGCATCTTCAGGCAAACGTCACGGAACGAAAGTGACAAGCATATCGACAGCAGCTTCCGAATCACCGTGAGTAAGATTTTTTTCGATTTTTCTTCGCAATATGAAACATTTATGTTGACAGCGTTGTCCAGTTTGTTTACAATGAAAATTGCCTTCATGACAAGCACCTTTTTTGCCTTTTGAACAATGTTTTGATGACTTTGCTCAACTTTTCCAAAAAGGCGCTTTTAAGTCAGATGCAATTGATCCATTTTATGTTATTGGCCAGATCACGTTGCCTGAATTCACACAAGTTTACGCAGAATTGACGCTGTACTAAATTCAGGAATGGGATTATTCCGCAGTCTGGTCCTTTAGCGGTTAACATACAACACAAATCAAAACGTGAGTAGAAATTCATATTTCTAAAACCTTAATTAAACAAGGAGAATTTTATGTATTGTGTTAAGCTGGAGGGGGATCATGTGAACCCAAGGATTTTCGGGAAAAAATCCGGTTTCACGCTCGTCGAACTTTTAGTCGTCATCGCGATTATTGGAATCCTGATCGCTTTGCTTCTGCCGGCAGTTCAGGCAGCGCGAGAAGCGGCACGACGGATGCAGTGTACAAATAATCTTAAGCAGATGGGTATTGCCCTTCATAATTACCACGATGCTCATTCTTCGCTGCCCAAAGGGGCAAGCGCGACAGCATTGGGCTACGCGACAACTTTAGGCCGCACGACATACTGTTTCAATTGGCGACTTGCCATTCTTCCTTTTGCGGAAAACAGCGCCATGTGGGACAATGTTGACTGGACAAAATCGCTTTCATACGCCGCCAGTGCCATGCCGTCAACAACCGCAAAGAACTACACGGTTTTCGCGCTGAAGTCGATACCGATGTTCGACTGTCCTTCCGATGAACAAGCGCCTTGGGAGAGTCCGGTTGCCGATACGCAAACCACGAACTGTCCGGGTCAGTTGCCCGACTATGTTGGAATTGCGGGTGCCTCGCCCGATCCGGCGGGAAGAACCGATGTGAGCGCCTTGCTGGTCTATGGTTATGTCGCCAACTCCGGCATGCTCTGCCAGAATGAATATCGTACTTTCGCCGACGATCTTGATGGAACGTCAAATTCTCTGGTAATAAGCGAACAGTCGGCGAACTTCCGCGAAACCACCGACAAATATGCCCGCTCCAACTATTGCGGCGGATGGATTGGCGTCGGGGCCAACGCTATTGCGGGCATTGATACGACCATGTCCGGTAATCTGCTGACCCTCCCTTATATATTGAGCAATTCGACTTCTGTTTCCGCCGCCTCCTTCTATGCCACAGGGCTTACCACAGTCCGTTACCCGATCAACTCCAACAAGAATTCGACGACGCTCCCCTCGGGTGCCCAAAAATGTTACCAAACAAACACCATATTGATTTCGAATCATTCGGGAGGCGTCAACGGCATGCTGATGGACGGCACGGTCCGATTTCTTTCGGACACAATGGACATGAACCTGTTGCGTCAGCTTGCAAGCGCAAATGATGGAACAACAGTTTCCCTTTAACCTCACCGATATAATGTTGAAAAATTGAAAGGATCCTATGCGAACAACATCCATGACAATTGTGACCTGTCTGCTTTTGATACTTGCCTCGCGTCTCGTGGCAGGAGATCAAGCATTGAACACATTGACTCCGCAGGAAAAAGACCAAGGCTTCTTTTTGCTCTTCGACGGCAAGACTGTGGACACGTCTCTTTGGGACGGCGCGGTAAAACAGCATGTCGTTCGGGACGGACTTCTGGTGGCCGATCCGGGTGGCTTCATGTTTACCAAAAAAGATTACGCCAACTTCATATTCCGGACCGAGTTCAAAATGCCGCCAGACGGGAACAGCGGTGTCGGAATTCGCTGCGCGTCCCAAGGGAGCCCGGGCCGTACCGGAATGGAAATACAGATCATCGACGACGACGCCAATAAAAATCTTCATCCTACCCAATATACAGGGGCGATTTACGGGGTCATTGCGCCGAAACTGGGGCATCTGAAAGGCCCGGGCCAATGGAACTACATGGAGATCATCGCCAATGGTCCTCTTGTAAAAATCACGTTGAACGACACGGTCATCGTGGACACCGATTTGAGCAAGGTAACATCATTTCCACTGGGAAGCGGGAAAAGCAAACTGGTTCCCAAGATACACAACACGACAGGTCGTATTGCCTTGGCCGGTCACAACAGCCCGGTCGAATTCAAAAACATGCGAATGAAGACCCTCGAACAATAATCACATCAACACTATAAGGAAAAATGAAATGAAAGAAATGAACAGACGACAATTCATCGCGTCCACGTCCGTACTTGCGGCAACCTCCTTTGTTCCATGGTACTCGACGATAGCGGTCGAAAACGATATTCCACGATTGCGAATGGGTGCCATTGGCGTCGGCGGTCAGGGTTCCGGGAATATGGCCGATTTGAGCAAGCACGCCGATTTCGTCGCCTTGTGCGACGTGGCCCCCGACTACCTGATGAACAGCGTTGCCAACAGTAAACGTTATGGCTGCAAAGCAAACGGAAAATATATTCCGCCCGACTGCTACGGCGATTATCGTCGTGTTCTCGAACGGGACGACATTGACGCGGTACTCATTGCGACCCCGGATCACTGGCATGTTAAAATTGCCATTGAAGCGCTTCAGGCGGGTAAACATGTCTATTGTCAAAAGCCGCTTACACTCACGCTGGAAGAAAACCTTCTTGTGCGAAAAGCCGCCGAAAAATACAAAAAAACGTTTCAGGTCGGAGCGCAGCGCCGGACTCAGGTCAATGAATTTGCTCTGGCCGCTCTGATTGTTCGGGGCGGTTATCTCGGCAAAATACATCGCGTCACGTGCGTCTTGCGACCAGGGCGCAAAAGCGGGACTCTGCGAAAATATCCCATGCGATTCAATATCGATTGGAACATGTTTGTCGGCCAGGCTCCCATGGTCGATTACATCGCCTCAAGCGAAGGACCGGGAACGCTTTGGAAAGGACGCGCCGGCGCTTTGCCCGATGAGAGCAACGGCGTGCTTACCTTCCGCTGGTGGCACAACTTCGCCGGCGGGATTTTTACCGATTGGGGAGCCCATTACGTCGATGCCGCACTCTGGGCGACGCAACGCGAAACCATCGGCGCCGGCCCCGTCTCGGTCGATGCCTCCGGCTCCACGTTCCTTGTTCCTTACAAAGAAGGCAAACCGCTCGTCGATAATATTTATAATACGGTGGTCGGCTATCGTGCTACATGCAAATACAAAGACGGTTTTGAATTGATTGTCGCCAGTGAGGGTCCCGATGGCGACGGTGTTCTTTTCGAAGGTGAAAAAGGCCGGATTCACGTCAACTGTGGCCGAATCAGGGGAAAACTTATTTCAGAGGGAATCAAGGACCAGTTCAAGAAAGAAGACTACATTCCGTTGTACAATGGCAAGCCGGTTGAAAGTCATTGGGCCAACTTTGCCCGTTGCTGTCATGAAGGGGGTATGCCGATATCGGATGTCGCTTCTCACGTTCAGGCCATGCACGTCTGTCACCTGTGTGGCATATCCAGCCGAATCGACCGTCCCATTCAGTGGGATTCGACAAATGAAAAGATCATCGGGGACGATTTGGCCGCGTCCTTCTTCAGTTATAAGCAACGAAAAGGCTTTGAGTTGCCCACGCTCTGAAAAACCGGGAATCCGACAAGCGGGGGACGTTGGTCCCCTGCCGTAACGTCATACGTTATACAATGGTTCACGCTGCTTTTGTTTTTCAGCCTTAACCGTATTTCGCCCAACACCTGTCGACAACAGAATCTTTTCAGACATTCCGAAAGACAGTGCCGCTTCAATTCTATATAAACTTGCGCTCATTCAGGCAAGGTTCTTCCACAAGTAGCACAAAATGGGCGATTTGGGCGTAACCCGAGAAATCTCTTTTGGAAATCAGGAAAAGTTTATCTAAAATGGAAAAATACCGGAAATTCCTATAGAGTTTTCAGCCCGGGACAACCGATTCACTTTACAGGATTTTTACTCTTTCATGCTTGGGGAGAGAGATTTTCAAGGAGGATACTCAAATGACAGGACGTTACACGTTCTCCTCGGCGGGCAAAATACTGTTCTTGTACAGTTTTTGCCTTGTCGCGGCGGCTTTGTCCAGCGATACGCTTTTGGGACAAACGCGAACAACTTTCCCAAGTTCAAGCCTTCCTTTAACCAGCCCGGTTGCTTCCAATCCAGGGGCGTCTGACGTCCCTGCCGTGGCTCGGTCATACCGAAACACGACCGGTTCCGTGACGCAAAGCGGGGCAAGTCAGGCTCTTTCCATTGAGCAATTGGTTTCCCGGGCAGTTGACAGTCATCCCGCGATTCAACAGGCCGCGTTGGAAGTCGATTCTTACCGCGGAAGCATGATTCAAGCCGGATTAAAAAAGAATCCTGTAGCGGGCTATGTCGCGGACGAAATGGGCGGATACAAAGGAGCCGGGCGACAAGGGCTTTCTCTTTCCCAGGAAATTGTCCCCAATTACAAACGTTCAGCGCGTCAAAATGTCGTGGGCGCCGAACAGGGCATGGCCAGTCAAGCTCTTGAAATTCAGCGACAAAAGGTCGTCAACGACGCGACCTTGGCCGGATATCGTTTACTGATCGCGCAAAACAAGGAAATACTTGTTCGGGAACTTCTGACGATTTGTGAAAAATCGGTCGCGGCGGCCGAAAGCCTCATGAAAGCCAATGAGGTTCCCAAAACAGATTATCTTCAGGCAAAAATTGAGCTCAACAAGGCCAAAATGGCACTCAGCGACGTGCGGCTTGAATGCCAAACGGTCTCAAAGGAAATCGCCATTCTCCTTGCCGTGCCGGAAGATACCTCGTTTAAAATTACCGATTCACTGGATAAACTGCCGTTGGATTTGGACGCAAACGCCCTCTTTCAACAGCTTCTGGAACAAAGTCCGCAGCTGCGACGCGCTCGCGCCGGTCTCGTGGCCGCCCAAGCGAGAGTTCAGCGGGAACAAGCGGAGTCGGGACTTGATTTTAACGTCGAAGGAAGCGTTCTTTATAATACTTACGACAAACAGACGGAAGTATCCGCCGGACTTAGTATTCCCTTGCGTATTAACGACAGAAATCAAGGGAATATTATGCGGGCTCAATACGAGGTGCAAGCGGCCAATTCGAATATCGAACGGGTCAAGGCATCGCTTCAAAGTTCGTTTCAAGCTCAAATTGGGCGATTCAATATTGCCCGTCAACGAGTTAAATTCTATCAAGAAAGTGTTTTGACCGAGGTGGACGAATCGCTTCAGTTGATTCTTCAGTCATATCAACAAGGTCAAAGCAGCTACATCGAACTGCTCAATGCCCAACGCACCATGTTCAGCGCAAAGATAGAATACATGGACAGTATGGGTAGTTTACTGGACAGTCGTGCCATGATTTCCGGATATCTCCTCCAAGGGGCGTATGACATTCCGGAATGAAAAAAAGAAAATAAAAGTGAAAAGAGCCCCTTTACCGCGTTTCCCCTTGTGCGTATAATGAAATGACCGGAGCCTCATTTTTCGGTGATTGCCTTCCTTTTTTCTTCGGAAATCAGGGAAGCCAGGTCAAACCACACGAAAATTCAAGTAAAACGGTATAATATAAAGGGTATATTGCAGGGTCATTTTATAACGAGGTAAGTTTTTAACGAGACAATTATGTTTTTTAATTTCACTAAATACCTGACGATCATTGCGATTATCATGAACGCTTTTATAAGTGTTCATGGACATTGCTGTTCGGGCGAAGTGGAACATCACCATACCCCAGATACCTATTCTTTTTGTGTTGATACCGATTCCGATTTTTACCGATACGATCTTGATGAAGCCTGTTTTGGCGACGAATATTTAGGAGCCTGTTTGGGCGAATGTCTGTACGAAGCTAATTGTCCCTGCTTTGAGCCGCAAGATTTTTTGCCTGGCAGTCTAAACTCTCCCATTATTTCTTCGACCGAAATGATATCCGGCGGACATTCTTGCTGTTTTGGCAATTCCTACTGTTTTTTTCTGTTTTTTCATGATACTTGTCGTTTTCTTGATGAAGAGGGGCACCGAGCGGGGCATTTTATTGAATCTTCCAGTTTGATAAAAGATGCTCTTTTTAAGCCGGCCTTTACGAAAGTACTTGAACATCTTCAGACATTGTTATTTACACTTCCCCTCGAAGGAAACGCCGTCTTATCAGGCTGTTTTCCCGGGGAACGCATAACGTTTTTTTGTTCTGTACCCCATGTTCGTCTTCATCTTTATCTGGAACATTTTCTCAATTGAGACAAAAGTGAAGTCCCGCGCATTTGCTTTTTGTCTTTCGACGTTTTGAGAAAAAATCTTGCGTTTGACGGTTTATACCGTCAGATTCCAGATGATTGATCTTTCGCTGATAGTGAGTCGATTTTCAAAAAACGCTTGCCCTTCCCTGCTTTGTTGTCGGCGCATCACACAATCCCCAAGCATGATTGCGCGTCGATGACGTGGAAGTGTTTGCGTTTGAGAATTGTCGTACTGCATTTACAAAAGAGAATGCCGGGCTTCCTTTTTTTAAGTTTCTTTCGATTTTTAATTTTCCCCTTTATTCTAAATAAGTACCATGAAAACCAAATTATTAAAAGGATTCGCCAAAGTCGTTTGCATTTTGTTTGTGGTCGCTTTTGTCTTTGGCATGATTTATACCGTGGGCCAGGTGGTTCCTTCGACGCGAGGCGTGATTCACAAAGTTGCCCGACTTGTTTTTTTGGAGTCTTTCGCCCAACGTTATTTGCCGATAGAGTCCGCCAAGGCACACCAAACGGAGCCATCGCAAGAACACGCGGAATCCGCTCCGGCAATGGAGCCTGTCCGGGACATCATGCTCAGTCCGACTGCGGCGGGAAATCTTGGACTCAACGATTCGACCCTTGCGCAAGTGGAAGTCATTGATTATTATAAATCGCTTATTCTTCCCGCGGTCATTACAGAGCGTCCCGGTTTGTCGACGATCAATGTTCCGGCCCCATTGTCCGGAGTGATTACGAAAATTTACCACGAAACAGGGGTTGCCGTCACGACGGGAACGGCTCTGTTCGATATTCTTTTGAATCAGCAGGATATGATTCAGACGCAAAGCGATTATATCGCGGCCCTGAAAGCACAGGAGATCAACGAATCGGAAATAGCGCGTTTAAGCGTTTTGGATACCGGAATTGCTCCTCAAAAAAGACGGGAACTGACCTTCGAAAAAGAACGTTTGAGTGTGGATATCGCCAATAAAAAGCGAACACTGGAACTGCTGGGGCTTCCGCCTGAACGTATCGGGGAACAACTGGAGAAAAAACGGGAATTGATCAAAAGCATAACGATTTACGTACCCAACATTTCGGAAGAAGGAAGTCTTGCCCCGGATAAAACAGTTACGAAACGAATATTAACACTTGATCGGCTTGATGTTACCATGGGACAGAATATCGTATTGGGTGAGTCGCTGTGTCAATTGTCCGATCTCAATCAACTTGTGATTCAAGGAAAAGTATTCGCGTCAGACGAAACAAAGATTTCGACCGCACGATTGGAAAAACGAAGAGTCAGTGCTGTTTTTGGCGGCAATGGTAATCGGGAAACCGTTGAAAAATTGCATATTCGTTCGATCGATAATCGCGTCGATGTGAAAAACGGAATCATCTATT
>JAQVID010000117.1 GCA_028695865.1 Thermoguttaceae bacterium
AAACATCACATTCAATCCGCAAAACACGTTCCAGTATCTTGGCGTGGGCGAATCGGCCTTGCTCACGGTAACATATCACGCAAACGACTCAATGGCGGATTCAACCTCGCGGACCATTCAGATTCAGGTCAACGGACTCAACGATACGCCGACGGCAACCGCGAAAGAAATCACCCTGCTGGATACCGATGTCAGCGGCAGTGTCGCTTTTGATGTACTTGACCGCGCAGACGTTCAGGATAAAGACGTTAACGACCGGCATACCATCGTCAATATTCGTTACAGCGGAAACGACCCTTATCCGGAAGATATTGCTTCCGCGTTGACGTTTGACAATGAAACCGGTCAGTTCGTTTTTGATCATGAATCGCTGTATTTCCAGTCGATTCCGGCGGGAGAACAGGTTGCTCTTGTTTATTCCTTTGACGTGCAGGACGACAGCGGTGATACCCTTTCGAACCGCTCGTCTTCGACCGTTACTGTCACGATAACCGGAACGAATCAGGTTCCGACCGCTTCCGACGTTTCACTTGTTTCGACGGATGAAGATACTCCCTTGACCGTGGACCTGACCAATTACATCGCCGATATCGATACGGGCAGTACATTAACCGTTGTCGTCACCGACGCGACGACCTCTGACAACGTGTCGCTGTTATCGCATTTTACGGTAAGCGGAACAAACATCACATTCAATCCGCAAAACACGTTCCAGTATCTTGGCGTGGGCGAATCGGCCTTGCTCACGGTAACATATCACGCAAACGACTCAATGGCGGATTCAACCTCGCGGACCATTCAGATTCAGATCAACGGACTCAACGATACGCCGACGATTGTCTCTTCAACAGCGGCCCATGTAATCTTGGGGAATAGTATTGTCCTTTCATTGCAATATGCGCAACCGGACGAAGACGAACCTGCGGTTATTATCTCCGATCCGGATGTAAACGACGTCAATCATGCCTTTTATCAGTTTAAAAATCATGGTTTCGTTGGAGGAATCTGGCAGTCGTATTGGCAAACGATTCCCGACCAGAATGAAAATGTTCAGGTTTACGACTCGACGGGAAATCTTCTGGGATGTCTTTCCTGTGTGGGAAGTTCCGACGAGAACACGTTGGACAGAACAAAACTGCTCTTTACCCCGGATACCACAACGGAATACTTGTCGTCACGCACAAGCGATATTGTTGCCTTGAATATCGGCATTGATATAAAGGTTGCCAATGGCGTCCCGGACGACAACCGTCTTGTTGCGGAATATACCCAAGATTTTGCAATATTCGGACAGCATTTCAATCCGGAGGTCCAGTCAACTTCACTTGTATTGCCGTCTCATGGCAATTCCCTGGAAGCCACCGCGGCGATTTCCGCTTTATTAAGTCCAGGTTACGAGATATCGACCGGCGATAACAGCGGCTGGCAACTTGGCGATACCCTGTTCGTCGAAAATACGGAGTACGATAACGAATGGTTTTCCATTGATCGTGTTGAAGGTATTGTTTCTTTCAGGAGCGAAGAAGCCCGAAACAGCTTTATGAACAGTATCTTTACGGACGTGTCTCTTTCATCGCTTGACGTATTGATTGCGGTTCAAGTGTCCGATCAGGCATCCGGCAGTGAGGAAACCGGCCTGGCTTCGGAGCCGACGACGATCACTCTTCAAATTACGCGGCAGACGGCCCCGCAGGTTACTCCGCAATCCATCGATATTACTTCGGCAACGCAACCTGAAACGGCCAATTCGCTTGATTTTGAAATGGAATCGGTCTTCTCTTTTGAAAAAGACCCAATACGGACAGGTCATTCCCTTGCAAATTGGTATTACTTCGAACTGCTTCATGTGGATACAACCGCCTCGACGATACGGATCGGCAATGAGACCGTTTCCTTAGCAGATTATTCCGGATTTCAGAACGGTTCGGAGCTGTTTGCGCAATCGGTGATGAACAATGCATCGGTGGGCATGAATGTCGATACAGGCACGTCGTTTTTTCATTTGAACTTAATGAATCATCATTTATTTACCTTTCTGCCGGACAACGCCGAGATCGTTCTTTGGTTCAACGCGAGATTGAACGACCTCGAATATTACAATTGTGCCGCCGAACTCTCTTTTGCCGTTCATATTACCGGAGTGTCGGAAGCTCCTGTAATCACCGCGGACCGTGTCGATTTGTTCACGACGGAAGACCATGCCGACGCGAATCCGACCGGAACACTAAGCAGTAACGGGTCTGTCTTTTACGACAACGATTCAACCGGACCGTTCAATATACAAGACGTAACTCTCAGTGGAGGTCAGATCAATTACACAAGTTACACGAATGAAGAATTGGCCGACTGGTTTGGCGTGACGGTGGGAGAACTTGCTTCCTGCCTTATGGTCACGGGCGGATTGGATTATGAATTCAACCTGTCATTCCAAAAAGAAGGTAAAATGATATTTCAACAAATTCCTCAATACACATGCGTGAACTTGTACTATTCATACAACATATCGGACGAGTTGGGGAATGTCAGTGAGACGTCCGGAATTGGAATCGTCACGATCAACGGAACGGACCAGCAGCCGTATTTCAGTGACGAATACGACAAATCGTTTACCATTGATTTAAGACAGGAAAACACAGGAAGAAAACGCGTTAATCTTTTCCAGGGTGAAGGGGGAACGCTCGAAGATATTGATAAAACATCACCGTGGGAAAAACAGACATTCTGCATACAAAGCGCAAGTTTATCAAATGAGTCGGGTATTTTGTCCGGCGTGAATTACATGTCAACGGATTTTTATACTGGCAATATTATCGTCAATATTGACGAATTGGCCGATGCTTTTTCCCTGTTAAGCGAAGGAGAAACAAGGTCGTTAACATATGCCTGTACAATAGTGAGCGACACCGGTATTCTGATCGGTCAGAAAGAGTTGACCATAACGATTATCGGTGTCAATAACGCGCCGATACTTTCCTCTTTTAGTCAAAATATTGATCTGGCCTCCGCAAGCGAAATGGAAGTGGACTGGCGTTCTTTTGTTGAAAACGACGATACCGGTCAATACATTACAATGCTGAACGGGCAGTCAATTCCAAGTCCGGAAAACATGAATGCTTCCGGAATCGATCTTCCGGTTTATTCACCGGAAGGGGTACAGTCGGGGTTCCTTCATCTTAGCGCCGTTGAGGCCAATGGAGTCCTGACCCATCGCATGGTCTATCGCGCGACGGACAGTAATGGGGTAGTGCCAGATGCTCTCAAATGGGGCTTGCAGGACGGCCAGACACTCCCGATTTCATGTTCTCTTCAGGTTGCCGATCAATATGGTCTTTGTTCGTCGGACAATACGTTTACCATTGTCGTTACCGGCGCATTTAATCCATTGCAGTTGAATCTTGACGCCAGTACAATATTTACCGTCGCGGCCAATACGGATTCCGATTATCTTGTTGCCACTCCCGAAAATATAATATGTCTTCACGATAACATGACCTTTTACGAATTCAATATCACCGGAATGGAGGTTCCTGACGGGGTGAATTACAACTGGCAGAATGATGATGTGATGATATGTTACGACTATTTTGCACAGTCGGTGAGCGTTCTGGTCAACACAGACGCCCTCACCCGGCAGGATAATCCATTGGTCGCTGCCAATCACTGTTATACGGTCCATTACACGTACTGCTCGACAGGGGGAATGAACGATGATTCCATGAGTGGAACGTTTGCCCTGAAGATTGTCGATCAGGTGGGCGGACTTGACAGTACAGACATTTCGCTCGACCTGACGTCTGCCGCTTCTCAACTTATTTACGAGCAAACGGAAAACGATTCGGCTTCTGTATCGCTCATGAATTTTTCGCTCTCCGATCCGGCAGGAGGGAGTCAAACGGTATCCGCGTACACTGTTCATGACCAAGTACTTGTTTTGGTCGAGGCAAGCGGCATAGAAGATAATGGAATGTTCGATTACGTCGATGGTTTGGTCGATTCCATTGAAGCGCTGGCCTCCATTGAAAACGGTGTCTTTACCTTTACGAATACTTTCACAACATATAATACGCATAACAGCGATTACAATTTGAGTGTATTCTCTTTTCTGTGTGGCGCCGAGACGATTGATGGTGAGCCGCGCGACGCTGAATATCTTGATCTGAAATTTTCCTATGTCATTGCCGATTATACTGTTGACGGCACGAAATACGACGTTCCGAGTACCGGTTATATCACGGTTCGCGTGGTCGGTGAAAACAATACCCCCATTGCGGTGGAAACACTCCTGTGCGATCCGGAGGATTCAGCGTCCTGGGTCATGGCCGAAGGCGATCAGACTGTCAGCGGAGACCTGCTGGAATGCCCGCCCGCCTGGGATTTCGATGGCGGACGGTTCGATTACGGGTACCATAACGGCGACAACAATGGCGATGACAGCGGCGACGGCGACAACGGCAACTCCAATACTGAAAATGGAGGTAACGACGGAGGCGTTCTGGAATGCAATTATCCCTACGACTACGATATCGATTATTCCTCCATGTTAATACGCAACAGTCAGGGAACTTATGTTCCGTTTGCAAATGCTATCGACAAAGATCACGCGATTACCATTACCGACGATGTTCTGTGTTGGGCCAATATCGTTGAAAACGGGGATGGTGAAATGGAACTTAACGGGTTCTGTATCAACACCGGGGCAACCTTTTCCGCTCTGGCGTCCGGTCAAACGGCAACCTTGGATATCTATTTCAAAATAAGCGATTATGCCGGCGCGCAAACGGCAAGTAATACGTCAAAATTCGCTGTGGTTATCCACGGTAACGCGACTCCCAGCGGAGCGACTTGCGTCTTGGCAACTTCCGAATTGGAGACTTACGAACAGGCGACTCCTGAATTGGCAACTTCCGAACAGGCAACTCCTGAATTGGCAACTTACGAACAGGCAACTTACGATGCCGAAATTTCACTCAGTAACGAAGTGACCGCTTCTGCAAACGGCTCCGCAAACGACGAATGTCCAGTCGCTGAAAGCCTGCCATGTGTCGCCGTTGATCAACAATCGATTGCGGATGAGCCGGAACTTGAATTTGCTTTGGACGCGTTCTATGCTGAACAAGAGAATCTTTCCGCTTCTTTGACCAGCGAAATTTTATCGCAGTCGGCAAGTGGTTACGAAAAGACCTTAACATCATGGAACATTCAGCCGTTACTCACTACCGGATTCGATGGTTTATTGGCAAGAGCCGCCATGCCGGAATCCGCTTGGAGTAACGTCATGAATTTATCCCAAGGGTACAACCAAGTCTCGCGTGAAAAGGCATGGACCTTGAATCCCTCATTGGAAAATGAAGTCTTTGGCGATGCCGGTTTAGACGACATTTTTACGCCATTGTGGGAATAAGACGGCATACAGACCGCTCCAGAAAAAATAAAGGACCTGATGGTACTTTGGTTTTCGAAGAAAAGCCGCACTGATACGGAAGTCCTTATTGTTCCGTGCTGCGGCTTGTGTCCCCCGCGTTTGCCGCAGATAAACGCCGGGGGTAAACTCTAAAGCCCAGTGCCGAAATTGGAACGATCGGTAGTGCAAGGCGTTTTGCGGGGCCGGGGTCATGCCTGACGCTGAATAATCGCATGATACAAGAGGTCCTTTCGATACATACTTTCGACGCGTCCTTTCAATACGTACACTCAATACGTGCACTCAATACGTACACGCGGATACGTATAATGTTCTGAACGTTTCTCTTGAACAGTTCCGCTCGGCGCGATCGTATCAAGGAGCCTTGGCGACGTCGACCGAAAGAGTCGATTCCTTTTTTCCTTCGACCGTGAGTTTGAGCGGCGATGTTTCCGCCTTCGTGTATACAATCGGGATAATACGCGGCATGGCGGCCCGCTTGGTCTCAAGCTTCTCCGCCGCGATTTGCGCCTGCTCATAGGTCATTTTGGCCGACTCCTCTTTGGACGGACCTTCCACTTTCGGTTCTTTGATCAGGACCACACTGTACACGCCCGCGGGCGAGCCCGCTTTGACGTGTCCGGCGAATCGGGTCACGGGCACACAGCGTCCGGAGGCGTCCGTTTTGCCCGAGATGATCACACTCTTCATGACCGTCGAGGGAACCAGATTGACCTCAACGCCTTCGAGCCCTTTTCCTTCAGCTTGTACCGTGACACTACAGGGAAAAACAGCGGGAAAACCTTTGGGCTCCTTCGAGCAACCCGCAAGACAACATAAAATCACAACTGCAACAAATGAGAACAGGCCGTATTTCATAAAAACTCCTTTGATCTTTTCAATCGGCAAAAGGAAACGACGACAAACGGAACTCCAGGACGCAACAAATCGCGACTTACAGAGCAACCGTTTCCCCTCCCGCCACGGTGCCAAGTGCTCCCCAAACGCCGTAGGGGCTCTCGCCGTAGAACTCGTATCCAACCGCACCACCAATTGTATTACCCCATTTCAAATCGCTTCGCGGATAGGTGGTCGTATTGGCTGAAGCATCCAAATCGCCGCAGTCAATCGTATTGGAAACAAAACGAACAGAGCCGTCAACCATGGCAATATTGACCCCACCGCTGTGATTGCTCGTGGCACTCAACAATCCCATGCCCCAGCCGGAATGACCATGTGAATCATTGTATCGACAAAATCCCGAAGGAGAGTTCGGCGGGCACGCCGTCTGGAAACCGGTGATTGACGGATTGCCGCAGGCAAAGCATTCACCACGAACGAAGGCACAGACGCTCAAGGTGGGATCGTAAAACCGCGGGTCACTTGAGTCGACGGAGTTCAATGTATTACGCGGAACGTAACATTTCGTATTTGCCGAGTCGAGAAAGCCGATACCCCCGTGAACCTCGTTGGCGCTTTCACGCTGTCCGGTAACCGCCTCGGAAAAAGCGATTGTGTTGGCCGTACCGTCGAGAATATTGGCGATTGAATGGAACTGCGGCGCCCGGGTCTCATTGGGTGGGTCTTTTCTGTAGAAACTTCCCCGAAAGAATCCCCGGGACGACCAGCCCGATTCATCGGTTGGGGCACAAGAATCGCCAAAAGAGCCAACATAACTGCTCTTGGCCGTGCTACTGCACCAGGTCGCCGGCGTCGAGGCGTTACTGTCCGACGGACAAAACAGACCCGGGAGGGGTTGGCGATAAGCCGCATTGCCGTTCACCGGAGAAGGGCAGTTCGCGGCGGTGATCGCGTCGTAATAGGCACTCTGTTCCATGAACGGAAGGGTCCAGACAAAGAAATTGATATAGCCAGTTGCTGCATTCGTTCCCCAGCCGCCGCGGGCACAGGGAAAGCAGCCGTGGGCATCGTGATACGAATGGTTCGCAAGCATAATCTGCTTGATTTTGTTCGTGCACTCCATACGCCGCGCCGCTTCACGGGCAGCCTGGACCGCCGGTAATAACAGCGCGATAAGAATTCCGATGATCGCAATGACGACCAACAGTTCCACAAGGGTAAAACCTGCTTTTTTCATTTTTTGTCTTCCTTTTTTAGGGTAACATATTGTTCAAGCACCAATGATGATCCGGGACATAAGTTTATCCGTTTTTTTTATTTTTACAGTTGTTCCGCGGGCAACGAACTCATCTTATAATATTGAATAAACATATTGCAATAACATACAGTTTGTTCGAACAGACGAAAAATCTGTTCGGACCGGGCGCCGCTTGGACATCCGCGCCCCGCTCCCGTTTTTAATATGACCGACTACGCGTATAAGCGGTGACCAATCAGTCGGTGTTGATTATTCTTTTTTATTGTCTTTATTGTCGTAACCGTTCACGGTCAGAATATGAAAATTGGGATAATCAGGAATAAATTGGCGACGGGGCAGCGGTACCATGGAGATAATGGATGAGCGTTTGGGTCATGTAATCAAGCAGATTCCGGCCCTGC
>JAQVID010000118.1 GCA_028695865.1 Thermoguttaceae bacterium
GGTACAAACCGCATGTCATGGCGATTCCGTCTTCAACGGTTGCGTCACAACGAACTTCGGCGTAAACGTTATATTTGGGATTTCCTTTTTTTTGTCGAGTCTTATCGAGTCTGAATTGCCAGAGCCAGCCCGTTCGCAACGAAGTTGACCACTCCAAATGATGTCCGGCCAATCTTGCCGCCTTGCCGTCTGAAGCGGCCGGATCGTCGACAATAGCCGCTTCGTTTGGATTATCCCGAAGCGAGCAAGAATAATTTTGAACTTCAAACCAGCGATCTCCGGGGAGCGACTTGCAAAATTCCGGTACGGTTCCGGGCTTGCCACATTGCATATAGATACCGCGTTTAATGATGTCAAATGATTCTTTCGGTTTGCGCGCTCCGGCTTCACTGAAGATTTTTACTCCATACTTTTCGAAATTCGCAAAGAGTGTATCGGCCCACGCCTGACCTCCGATGTCTGCATCCAATTTCGATGGCAGCGTCTCCCCGGTTTCCTTGGCCATATTGACATAGTACTGCCGGGAGAGTGCCCAAACATAATCGATGGGAAGCCGTTCGCGCTGGACTTTATCAACCAGTCCGGCGTGGGCGACCGGGTCTTTCGCTTGCAACTGTTTCGCGGTTTCCACTGCCTGGTCCATGATTGCCGTGGCCTTCACGAGCGTTTCAACATCCAGCCAGTCTGTGGTGGAGCGTCTGAAGATATTGAGATAAACCCCCGATTTTTCAGCGGCGTTACTCAACAGATCGAAATAGTTCATGTAAATCGGAACGAATTCAGGAGCATAATAGCCGGCAATGAATTCCTTCATGAGCGCACGCTGATCCAGTTGCGAATTCCACAGCAGTTTGAACAGGACCCAACAGCGAAGCCGAACGAAATCACCCGAGGCGCTAAAACGGTCACCCTGTTCCAACATGCCGATGACACCGTTATCGAGAAAGAATCGCATGTTTGACCCAAGTACGCGATAGTTCGGATGGGGAAGCATATAAGCAGAAAAGTTCGTAACGTAGTCCCAGACAAAAAGATTCGGGGCGATTCGATGCCATTCTTTTATATCGTCGCGCAATGACGCGTTCTGTTCGCCTTCGCCCAATGTTTGCGAGAAAGAACACTCAATCGTGCAAAGTCGAATGACGACATTGTCTCGCGGCTTGGTCAACTTGGGTGGCTTGCGCGTGTACTGATACGCAAGTGTATCAATGAATACGCCGGGGTGCGACTTGGCAATTTCTTCCGCCAGACGATTAATGAATCGAATGAGCGGACCGGACTGCGATTCTTCTTCCGCCGCGACTTTTGCGCATTCTTTGCATTCACAGTAGCCGTGCCAGTCGTTTTGACTGAAGGAAAAAAACGTAATTTCCGGATCGGCGTCAAGCTTTTCGCGGACGATTTTGAGTACTTCCTGAAAAAGTCCTTCGTTGGTCAAGCACAATTGAGTTCCCTTGTCATAACGTTGGGACGGGTCAAGCTTGTCGAGCAAATTCTGGAGTGCTTTGGGGGGATTGGCCCAACCGGGATAACCGACGCAGCGTTTTCCCTTGATTTCAGGAAACCAGTCAGGATGCGACAAGAAGTATTTCTGCGGAGGAATGAGCGGGTAAAACGTATGAACCCAACCGCGTTGAAATCGTTGACTTCCACCCAGCTCTTCCGGGATGGTAACAATGTTTTGCCCGTTTCCTTTCATTCGGGCACGAAACCATTTGTCCTGGCCGGGCACGTAGTTCGTTTCGCGATAAATCAGTTTTGGCGCGTAAGTATAATCAATGGGCTCAATCGCAACGGAATCTTTGTGTGGAACAAACGATTCGTCTTTTGTCCACCACCGACACCCCAGGAAGTCTTCGAGGAACGTGTACACCGCGTAAAGTGTGCCGCGGCGGGCATGGCCGGAAAGAACTAGCGTTTGACCGACCGTCTTTAAAATAATTCCATCGAGAGCAATCGAAGATTCATCGATCGAATCCTTGAGAAGTTGCTTTGACGCCGGACCCGGGCCAAGAAGAATATGTCTGTTCTCTGGACCAACTTTCACCGTGTCAACCGAAACGACGGGAAACGTTGCGCCAGTGATTTGTTTCAAATAAGACGCCAATTCGTTGGCCGCCGTCTGCTGCACCGGTGTCGGATTAACAGGCAGGACGATTTTGTATTCCGTTCTGCCTTGCGCGGCCAATACACATGGAGGCCCAACTTGCTTTTGTGTTTGCTTGCCCTGATTCAACGATTCAGCTTTTTTTTTACTTTAACATCGTTCGTCGTAAAACCGATTTTTTTCAAAAACCAAAAAGGAAAATGATCCCCGACCATTTTGTATCCGTCTCGCTTGCACAGTTCGAGACATTCTTTTCGGCACGCCACGGTTTGCTTCTTGTCGCTGTCGTAAGGAGCGACGAATTCCGGATAAGGAATCTGAAGCTCGGCCACATGGAACATATCGCCGATAAAGAGGAATTTCCCGAGTTCGAAACAGGTCTGACCGGGTGAATGTCCCGCCGCGTTGCGACAGAGTATGCCGCCAACCGTCTTGTCGCCGAACTTGAACGTGTGAACCTGATAACCTGCCAGGGGGTCTTTCTTGGGGGAATTACTCCGCCAATATTTCAGTTCCGGTTCGGACAGATAAACCGTTGCGTTCGGAAACGCCGGACGATCGTCTTTTGTTCGCAAGCCGGCGACATGATCGCCATGACTGTGCGTGAGTAAAACAGTGTCAATTTCTTCCGGCTTGATTTCGAGTGTCTTCAACTTTTGCATGAGCGTTCCGGTTTTGGGACCATTGCCGGCGTCGATGAGAATCAGATGATTGTCTTTGCAAACAATGAATGCGCTGTAGGATATCTGATATTTACCGCTTGGCGCCAGCGACTTGTTGACCGCCTCATCACCACCGGAAAACTTCGAAGCGGACAGCGGTCCGGCCATGTCCTGAATCGCGATGACCTGGAAATCGTCGCAAGTGTAAGAGCAAATGCCATCGGCTCCAAAGAGTTTTGGGCCGTCAAGAGAAAATAACATAAGCCCGAAAAACAAAGACAACATAACACGACAACGTTTCATCATACTGCGAACCTCCTGTTTTTGGTTTGGAGAAAAAGGTTATCTGGACGCAAACTTAAGACACCGCTAAAAAGCGATACTTCCCAAGGACATCGCTTAATACCTCGCTTAATACATTCGTCTATTATAGCGGCTCAACAGCCCCGGTTCAAGTCGTGAGATTCAATTTTTCAAAAAATCGCAGGCAGCCGGTGTTTACACGGTCCGTTATGCCCTGGCAAGCAAGACCATTACTCCCCCATGCCGTTAGCGGCGAAAACAGCGACTCAACAATTCCGCAAACAGTGTGACGACAATCTTGGCAGGATAGTATACTGCGGCCAGTATGCACACAACCGGCAAGACAAAGACAATTGCCGGTACCGCCAGAACTTTACCGACAAATGTATTCAACCAGAGCGAAATACAATGAATGTACAAGATCAAGGCGGGCACAATCGTCAAGAAACAAATCGCTCCTGATATCGGAGACTCGATGTATGCCGCTCCGATGAAAAAAAGAACATACATGAAAAGCATAAGAGAAGCGGTTCTTCGCCAGATGATTTGTCTCCGCTGCCGGACATACAAACAGCCAAGGATGTTTTCCCGGGCGGAAGAGGCGATTACCGCAATTCGCTTGCGCCAAAGCTTTATTCTTCGCGGCTTGAAGTATGATTCATAATACAAAGCGGCAAGAAGCGATTCTCCCATCACAATGCCCATCAACGTAAACACGCCAGCCGATTCGCTCCATCCGGCAAGACCCATGGACACAAAGGGAACAGCAAGCAAACAAAACGCAAGGGTGACAAGAACAATCGCCTGACACCACAGACAAACCGATTTCCAGACCAACGAATTGAGTTTTTTGCGAAAATCATCCGGCAGTCGAATTTCAATCGGCTGTTTCGAATTTGTACCGCAATATCCCGGAGCCTGCGATTTCATGACGACCTCGCAAAGACGTCGATTCGAAATATCCCGACTCGTGCTGTGAGTCGGCGTATTACGCAACAAGGTCGATTCCGTTTTGATATTGCCCTCTCTGGCATTGCCCTCTATGATATTGCCCTCTGATAATTTATCGTCGTCGAGTCGCCGGGCAACATTCTCAAGCAGACCAAAAGTCTCGCGACGCGATATGCCCAATTGTCGCGAATCTTTGACACCGTCTGTCAGGTCGCGAAACTTCTTACTGAGCGATTGTTTGGAAAAAAGGGTGACTCGAAATGAATAGCTCCGGCCACGCAGGACCGAAGTCTTGAAATCAATGGGCTTCCCATACTCTTCCAGAAGCCGGGACGACCAGGCAAGCAGCCGGGCACTGCACTCCTGAAAACGCGGCAATTCACACTCCGAATCGACCGGTGTATGTTTTGAACCAACTCCTTGAAGAAATTGCAAGTCGTCCAGAATTGCCCGCTCTTCCTTACCCAAACGGCTTTGCAGTTCCTTTTTGGTTGGAAGATAAACATCGGTCATGCAGAAAAACTCGGCCTGCATAACGAATACGGCCGTTTTACAACACGCAAGCAGAATACCAGGGTCGCGCTCATGGACAAAATTGTGTCCGACGGCATGATAAATATTGCCTGCGCCCGAAAGGACGGCATGATATACATCAGACTTGCGAACCGTATCGGCCAAAAACTTGAGCGAACCAAGCAGAGGCCGTGTATCATGACAGAACTGGAACAAATCCGATTTATCCCAATTAAGTATTTCATTTTTGCCCGAAATGAAACCACACATTTTATCTCGTTCCGGAAGTACAGCAATTGCTTCCCGGTATCGCGCCAGATCGGCAATTCCCAACGTGTCAAGAATGACGACGTCGTCAATATCGCTTTGTGGGGTCGCTTCGCCCCGGGCACGGCTTCCCTGTAGGCCCAAAAAGACGATTCGCGATGAAAATGTCTCGTTCATCACGTCAACAAACTGCTTGAGCCAGGCATTCAAGTCGAACGATTCCGGTTGATCAACAGGCATAACCATTCCTTTACAATCGTGTCACGACAAATGCGAAGTGAAGTGAAAGAAAAAAGGCGGAATATTGAATATCCCGCCTTAAGAAAACATTATTTGAAAATATCGTCGCCTCCGAACGGATCGTCGTTTTTCTTCTTGGCGTCCGGCTTTTTGGCACCCGGTTTGGTTGCGTCGGGCTTGGCCCCATCGGGTTTGGCTGCGTCGGTCTTTTCTGCCGCCGGAGCTTCTTTCGGCGTTTCGGTCGTCATGCCACCGAAGATATCGTCCATATCTCCCTGCTTTTCCTTTTAGGCAGGTTCTTTTGCCGGTTTGCTTTCACCGGCGGCAGGTGCCATATCACCCGGCTTGGCGTCCGGTTTGGCATCGGCCTTGGCATCTGGTTTGGTATCGGACTTGGCTGCCGCGTGCGTCTTGTCAACATCCTGGGCTGCTTGCGTTCCCTGGATTTTTGGATTCTGACCGGCGAGTATCCCTTCATATTCTTTGGCCAAACGAGTGGCGATATCATAACTGGAAAGGCGATAAACGACCGGCTTGACCAAACTGGTTTCGCGGAAGCATTGCACCAGACCGTCGGCCGAGACGAAAAAGAGTCGATCCGTTTCGGCATTGAATAATTTAAATTTATAATCAGGAATTTTGAGCGTTCCCATTCTTTTCCCGTTTTCCGTATTGAGTAAAATCATTTCGCTGTTCTGATTCATTGCGTAAATGCAACGCGGTGAAACAGCGAGAATCTTTTGAACTCCGCCTGTCTGCCAAATTTCCGTACCATCGACAAGCGAAATGGAATAAAGAGTTCCGTCCGACGCGGGAACATAGGCGGCGGGACGTTCGGAGGATTCCCTGGTATAAATCTGTTGCGAGATCGGATAGTCGGCCAGAAACTTCCAACGGACCGCTCCTGTGGCGTTATTGACGGCCAGAACATGACCATCGTGAGTACCCAGGAGCAACATGCCCCCATATTGTCTGTCGGCGGGTAACAATGAGTTCTGCCAACTGTAATCCTTGGGAACAAAAGCCGGACTCGACTCAATCTCGTTCTTCACATCACTGAAACGTTTTCCCAAACGACGCTCGTTCAAATACATCGTCTGCGGAGAAATCGCAATTTTATATAAAAGAATCAAATCGCTGCTGATCGAACTGTAAGTGATACGACCAATTGCCAGATAACCTTCGTCGGTTGTCCAGGAAACGTATTCTTCTTTCCACGATTGCGAACACAGCGTCAAAGGCGTGAGCGACCAGCCAAGCGAAAAACAATATCGCAAGTCATTGGGCGAGAGCTCCTTGAGCATGTACTTAACAGAACCTTTTGTCTTGGCAATTGCTGCCATTTGCTCTTCAACACTGTCGGAAAACTTGACTTTCCCTTTTACTTCCTGCATCTGCTTGAGTGAAGATTTAAGGTTTTCCATTTCCGGTATTTCTTGCCGTAAAGGCAAAACATAAATCTTTTTGGCCAACATGGGAACATAAATAAAACGTTCGCTCAGTTGCGGACCGGATATAGGCTCTCCATAAAGCGGCGAGGTCAGAAGACAATCGCCTGACATTCGATCAAACGCGTAGATTGTCGTTCCATTCACAACCACCACCACGTGACTGTTGGCGGACGGCGGAAATGTTTTGTAGTTCGAGGAACCAACCTGCACCCCCCAACGCGTTGTGCCTGTTTGCGTATCAATGACCTGAAGGTAACCCGACTCGGTCGTTATAAACAGGTCTTGATCCTGAAGAACAACTGCCGATACTTGCTCCTTGTCCGCTTCCAACGAAACTTGATTGAACCAGCACGGCGTTAAACCGACGGGGCTCACTTCCTGTTCCGTAAAAAGTTTACTCTGGTTGTTCAACGTGGCTACAGCTTGATTGGCCGCAAGCGAAATCAGTGCGACAAGCACAAGCCCGGTCAGCAAAAAACGTTTCATATTCGAAAACCTCAAAAGTTCTTATACAGCTTTGTGTCTTCCGGAAAACAACTCCTCCAGAGTACCCACTATCACTACTATTAAATATAATAGTCAAAATTTCCTCGTAAAGATACTGTTTTCCTATAAAAAAGAGGAAAAAACTTGACGGGAACAAGGAAAAGTCGTAAAATCCGGGTTGATACAGATATGCCGCGCCGGATATATGTGCGGATACATATGTTATGAAGCAATAAACACACTATATTACACAATTTATGGTACGGAGCAATAATTATGAGTATGAAAACACGAACAGTGCTCGATGTGGCCCACGGAGTTTATACCGAGTCGTTGGATATTAACGAAGTGTATCAAGGACCCAACGGAACGATTCCTTTCCGTATTACGAAACGCCGGTTGCGGGGAGGCTTGAGCGATGGAGTTGATATTATTGAAGTCGATAATGGTCGTTTCTGCTTTACGATTGTCACCACCCGTGGAATGAGTATTTGGAAAGGACGCTGTGGCAGTGTGGAACTCAAATGGGATTCCGGAGTACAAGGACCGGTCCATCCGCGTTTTGTTCCGCTTCACGATCCCAATGGGGTGGGGTGGTTGGAAGGCTTCAGCGAATGGCTCGTTCGTTGCGGTTTGGAAAGTAATGGTGCTCCCGAGTTTACGCACAGCGGTGTCCTAAAGTATGGTTTGCACGGTCGAATTGCGAATATTCCTGCGCGGCGGGTTAAAGTCATGTTTGACCGTGAAACGGGTGAAATTTCGGTGAGCGGGGTGGTCGAGGAAGCACGCGCGCTGAGCAAACGATTGGCCATACATGTAACTTACACAACCAAAGCGGGATCGTCAGAAATCACGGTCAAAGACCAGGTAATCAACCGCAGTTCCACC
>JAQVID010000119.1 GCA_028695865.1 Thermoguttaceae bacterium
GTTGACTTGACTGCCCGACGTTTGACTTCGCGGAACGGATACCCCTGCCGGCGCTTTCACGCTGGTACTCCCTGAAGGTCGGGATACCGCACCGGATGGAGCTGAAGCGGTTTCCTGCTTACTCCCACCGGAAGGAACCGATACCCGCATGAAATTTACCGAGACACTTGAAGCGGAATTCCGGGTCACGGCAACAGACGGAGCGGTTACCGTTTCCGAGGCAATCAGGTCACTGGCCGCCTCCAGATTGCCTGTTCCAGGATTTCCAAGGCATAACACCAGACACAATATATATATTGTAAACCCAATATATATTGTCTTCCCGGAATCCGGCTTTAATACCTTTTTGGTCCCATAACGGACATGATCCAAGTGAACACTTATATTCAACATAAAATCACTCTCGCGAAAACGATCTTGTTTTCCCTTGGAGTTTTTAAGAACGCCCTATAATATTTACTCTATTTTATCACATGATAACATAAATGGGAAGCAACGATTCCGTGGTTTGACTTAAAAAACGAGACAAAACAAGATAGCAAAAATGCACAAACCATACAAACAGAATGTTTTGAAGTTAAAACCGTATCCCACGAAGAAAATATTACCTGTACTATAGTTGAATACGAGTGCTGTGTTCGATATTTCTCTCTTAAAGCAACCCCTTATTCACACAAAAGCGACGATAAAACAATACACACGACAACAATATATTTTACTGCTATTATTGCTTATTTGTTATAGTATTATTCGTTTTGGGCGAGACAGGCTCTGCCGGAGTCGCCGCTCCTTCAACGGCCGTTTTCGCTGCTCCTGACTCAGCGTCTTGAGGGAAAATGGACCACCATGCTTTTTTTATACCTGGAAATCGTTCTGCCCGGACAACAGGATCAGACAAAGGACCATTGATTTTAATCTGGGAAATCTGGTCCCCTGCCCCGCCTATGACATCCGAAAGGACCGGCATTTGATTGCGCGCGTTACCAAGTCGCGAATTCATCGTTAAGTCAAGAATCTGATCCTGGCCTTCCAACGTCAACCAACCGCTTCCAAACAGTGACAACGAATTCCCCTCCAGAAAAACGCGATTGAGTTGCAGCCGTTTGCCTATAATCGCAAAATCGACGAAGCTCGAATTGAATGCCGCTTGATCCGGTTCACGAACACTCAAAAATTGGAGTATTTTGACGATTTGTGGTACTTCGTAAAGGGCCGCTTCTTTGATAATGAGTCCGCCTTCGCCCTTAATGGTCGACATGGTTTCCCCTTCGCCCTGAAGTTGCGAGAAAAGAGTAATTTTGCCGTCAAGCTTCTTGCTGTTCGGACTCAAATCGCGTGTAAAGTCGCTCAACTTTGCGTCTTTCAAAAGAAAACCAATTTGATAAACCGGTACTTCTTGAAGTTGAATCAATCCGTTCAAATAGAGCGGACCACCGAAAAGCAACGCGTTAACCGGTCGCCGACCAACCAATTCGTCGGCGGAAACCACCGTCGTGGGCGGGAGGCCCAATACGGATGACGCTGCCGCTTTGACTGGCTGCACTTGAACCTGTTTCAATGGTGTTGCGTGATACGATTGAGGCGTACTGGTCTGACCAAAGCCGGGAGCCACTGCACTTTGAGCATTCTGCCCCCGGGTTATTCCCGTCCCTGAAGTCGCAGCACTCCCCGGGACTGTTGTGCCCGTTCGCTGCCGTTCCTGCTGTTGAAATTTTGGATCGTTGAAAAGCTGTTTTCGCAAAAACTCATCAAGATACATATTCAGTTCGGATGGGTGTGGAACGGTCCTGCCGAACAGCAATTGATTTCCATTGAAGTAAAAAGGCCCGGTGATCCGGGTAGCCTGAATATTTTTCACGTTCAACGAATCCAAATCAAGTTCACCGTGAATCTGGACCGATTTGTTTTCGACGGTTAGGCCTCGCACTCCAATTTGTCCACAGATATTGTGCACCGGATTTTTCCAGGCAATTTCATTCTGTTGAAGAATAAGACTTGTATCCCAACTCGTTTCCAATGGTGCTTCGTGCGAAGCCTTGCGAAACCGGACCGTACCGGAAAGGTTGAAAAATCCTTTCAGTCGCAAATGATCAAACAATGCAAGCATCTGTTTGGGAAACGCGCTCTGCATTTCGCGATCCAATTGGATTTGATCGACATACAAAGGCGACAAAACGACCTCCCAGCCGCCGCCTTCGGAATTGAAACGACAGCGGAGACCGGTGCTATACGACATTTGTCGATTGCGCCCGCGAAGTCCTTCGGCAATCACTTCTCCCTCGCGATATATTATTTTACCCTGAACATGACTGATTTCACAAGGAAATACTTCCGGGCGAATCGACGTAACTTCAGGAATCGGTTCTGCTTCAAACGCCAAACTGAAATCGTCCGTTTTCGCTTCGTATCGAATTTGAATCGACGCGTTTGCCTTTCCACGCACATTAAGACTGCGAATGATCTCATATTGCGGATAAAGTGCAAGTGCCGAACGAAGCTGTTCGTCGAAGGCCAGCCCCTTCGTATCAATTCGCAAGTTGAGCACAAGATTATCTTGATTCCGCGGATTGGGCGACAGTGCTCCTGTCGCAACGATGTCTGCCGAACCCGCCTTGCCGCGAAAGCCCGGAAATTCCCAATGGTCTTCGATTTTTCTCGCAATCAAGCCGGTAACATTCGTTATGCGATAAGGAAATCGTTCGAATCGCATGGAACCGTTTCGAACGCCCAAATACAATTCCAATTGAAGCCGCCTGGCTTCGACCATGCCCGAGCCGCTGTGGCCGGTCACCCCACTGGATATCGTATCAGCAGCCGTTCGACGACGCTCTTCCGGAACGCTTTGCGAGCTTGCGATTCCTTCGGCTTTGGGTAAACGACGAATCGTCATATTGGCGTCGAGTAAACCTTCGGCGTTTAGCTTGGCAATGGAATGCCGACAGTCTTCCGGTAACGACTTAATCAGACGCTCGTCTATCGGATAACCGCGAGCTTCAATATCGACTCGACCGTTCGCGTCGGTCAAAGCATCCTGAAACATGCCCGCGATTTTGAGACTCTGATCGTTTTCGGCGGAATCAAACCGAAACTTTAACGTTGCACGTTCGTCAAGCGAAATGTTTCCGACAAGTCCGGTAAGACGATAAGGAAAACGTTCGGTCCAGACACTCAAATTATTGCATGTCAATTCAACATGACGAGGATGCCATTTTCCGTCTTTGCGCTCGACTTCGAATCGCGTTTTGGCCGTGGCTGAAAACTCATAACGATCTTTAAGGGCTGCCGCGTCAATCACAACAAACGGCGCAAGCTTTTCAACAGTACGATTACTCAAAGGCAATTCTTCCAGCTGGGCTCGAAACAATCCATGCCCCATCGAGTCAAGTCCGTCTTGCGTATAATCGGCAAGAAAAAGTATCGGACCGCTTCGACCGGTTATGCGTGAAAGCTTTATGGACGATTCATCGACCGCGTACCGAATGAAAATATTCGAAATCGGATGTTCCAGTTGCGCCAGTGCGATATTGCCTTGAAAGAGTTCGCCTTCGATTTTAAAACGAACTCCTGTTGGTACTCTTGTATCTTTCGCGGCCGTAAAAGTGCATGACGTCTTGCCCGCAAATGTTTCAATCTTTTCCGCAAGTTCACCCGGCGGCAGTAACGTCGAAAGCATGTCCGGACCGGCATCCACATTATTGGCAAGTCCCTTCACATTCCAATCGTCCACACCTTCGGTCACCTCTCCGCGAAATTCCAAATGCTTGACCGTACTGTTTTCGGCCCCTCCTGTAAAAACCCAATAATTCGAAACCGACTGATCTTCAAAAACGGTGCCCGGGGGATACAGGCCCAGATTGATCGATTCAAATGAACAAAATCCTTCCTTCTTTTTGCGATTCGGAAAGGCTACTCGACCTCCGTTGATCAAAATCGGGAACATCGGAAGCTTGACCGACGTTTTGTCATCCGTCGTAAAATGCTTGGCCCACTGCCTGATGCCCGTTCCGTCTGCCGATGGTAAATGTATGGCCGCGTGATTAATCACTATCTGTTTCGGAACAAAATCACGATAGATCAGCGACTTCACCGACAGGGGACATTCGATAAACACTTCATCGATGTCGATCAAGGAATTTGCGGTATCCCGAACAGAGCAATGCAGTCCCCGGAGTCGCACGCCCTGATTCTCAACAAACGACGCGCTTGCAATTTTGACTTCAAGATGAGGGTATTTCTTCTGGACGTAATGATCAATAAACCGCTTCAATTCCGCGTCGCGACGACGCCAGATGGCCACTCCCACAACGATGACGGTTATCATCGCAAGAAGTAAAATCCATTTCAGGCAGGTTATTGTTTTCGCTCTCGAAGACACGTTTATTTGTTTTTTCTTTGGATGGTTGATTCAAAATAACAGGCAGGTTCAAACGCAAACAACGTTCTCTCCTTTTCCGTTAGGGTAAAAAGCCCGCGAAGTATAGAAAAACGTCTGCATGATGTCAAGGTGTCTTTGCCAAATAGTCTAATATAATACTCTATTAAATGCTCTCGTGATCCCCTCTCCGTAAAATAATACAACAAATAACACGCGTCGTTACACAATACATTATACGTATACTCTTTGTATTCCGCAACGGATATGCAGTTTAAGTTCGCTTATTGCGCGCGGTCCAGTGAACGGGGAATGAATCACCGAAAACGGAAGCATCGGTAGCAAAAATTGCGCAAAGTGTCAAATTGCCCTTGCTTGACTTGTATGAAAAGGGTATTCTTTGACGTTTTTACGAAGTAATCGGCTTTGGAATCCATGCCATGTATGACGATATACCCAAAAGCACAAAGACTTGTGCGGTGACAAATCGGCCTTTTCTTCCCGGGGAAACGTTTTATTCCGTTCTCCTTGAAGTCGAGGGCCAATTCAAGCGAATTGATTATTGTGCCAAAGCATGGTCCGAACTTGAAAAACCGGAAAACATGATCGGCTGGTGGACTTCCAAAATTTCACCGGTCAATGAGAACAAGATCAAGCTTGCTCCAAACGATATTTTAATGAACCTTTTCGATGAATTATTGGATCAGCCGGACAAGGCTCAAATGCTTTACGTCCTGACGCTCCTGTTAATTCGTCGAAAAATATTTCGTTACGAACGTGAAGAATCGGCCGCTTCCCCGGAAATTTTGTCGGTTTACGCCATTCGACGCGAAACAAACTACTGCGTACCTGTGATTGAAATGAACGAAGAACAGATCGACGAAGTGCAAGAATACCTTGCGTCCCTTTTATATTCGATTGGATAGTATGAAGATGACCAGAACGACCGCTGCCCGAGGGATTCGGGTCATTGCTTGCGCGATTTTTATCATTCCGCTGATCATGGCCGGCTGTCAGTCGTCGCCCCCATTGCCAACGGTTTTAGGCGAGAAACCTACCGCTGCCGACATTCAGCAGGCGGTCAATCGTAACAGTCAAAAGATCAAAACGCTCGTTGCGCCCAATGCGACCCTTGGAGCGGCCAATGTTCCTGGTTGGGCTCGCTGCCAATTGGCGTTCGAACGGCCAAGCCGCGTCCGTGTCATTGGCACCGCCAACATGATGGGCCGCGTCTTTGATACCGGTACGAATGACGATTCTCTGTGGTACTGGGATAAATTCCGCGAACCGCAGGAATTGACCTGGTGTAAAAAAAGCGATTTCGCTAATCCTGCCGTGGCACGCGACAGTATTCCAATCGATCCAACCTGGTTGCCTGAGGCGCTCGGCTTGGTCGAATTCAATACACAAGACCCGGTCGAAGGACCGATTCCACAGATCGATAAAACTCTTTTACTGATTACCAAACGCAATTACATGGGCCAAACCTTTGCGAAATATACTTATGTCGAACCGAAGTCAGCGGCCGTCAAACGGCAAGATATCCAAGACGCGCAAGGAAACGTACTGTTTACTGTTGCTGTTAACGAATTTCAATTAGACGCCGTAAACAATCTCGTTTTGCCCAAACGATTAACTATTACATCGCCGCAAACGAAAGATTCGATCAATCTTGACCTGGGAACGGTTCAGATCAATTCATACCCGATTCCCCGGGAAACATTCCAGATGCCCCGAAGCGAGGACATTGGCAATGTACCAGTGGTCAACGTTGCTTCGCGCGGACTACCGCTTACAAAGACCCCGACGGCTGCCCCAATGAATCAGGTTTCTCCGGCTTCCAATACGCCTGCCGCGACACCTGTAACTCCGGTGGCGCCGGCGACTCCTCCTCAATCGACGACATCCCAATCGCCTCTGTCCAAAACAGCGGCTCCGGTCGCGTCGCCCCAGTCCGTCGCCACCCCTCCTGCAAATGGAGGCGTAACGAATGCTTTTCAAATAAGAGCAACCGCCAATTGAGCCTGCGCGTTGCTCCAATCCGTGCCACGCCTCCCGCAAATGGGGACGTAACGAATGCTTTTCAAATAAGAGCAACCGCCTATTGAGCCTGCGCGTCGCCCCAGTCCGTTGCCACCCCTCTTGCTAATGGAGGCGTAATGAATGCTTTTCAAATAAAAGCAACCCAATTGAGCCTGTCGCGTCTGATAAACGCCACGGCGCAAACGGTTACCCTGCGGCAACACAGTCGCCATGTGACAAAGATATCTGGTGTTGGCTTCTTGGCGAGTTCGACAAAAAATGATGAAAAGACAGTTTCTTTGGCAAATCGTGTCATGTACCGAGCATAGTTAATGTTTCGTATCAAACAACCTGCCCCTCCCAACGCGTATCAATTTAAGCATAACTCGTGATAACTCAATGAGTTATAAATATAATTCATGGGGAAACGAGTAAAAGTCAGGGAAACAAACCGCCGCTTCATCCTCGCCTCAAGCGTCTCCGCACCCCTGCGTGAGGTATAAACCTAATGTAAAGATCAATGGTCTGCCCGCCCCCTGTTTTCCAATGGTGAATAGGAATCTATTTCCAAAAATTGAAATATCGGTAGTATAAGAAGCAGCCCACAGTAAGAAGCAGTTCACAGTAAGAAGCAGTTCACAGTAAGAAGCAGTTCATTGGAAGATTAGTTCTTTGTTTTTTTGCCCCCCCGCATTGACCAAGAGATTAAGGACGATATAATTGATTTTAATATTTTTACGCGGTTGCCTGCGTAGAGTTGGTCGTTAGGGCCCGTTGTGGTTTGAGCGACGCGAGTTTAAGTATGTTGTCTGCGAGTTTTGCTTTTTATTCTAATAGATAAAAAAAGAGACTTATATCAGACAGGTAGGGAATGTAGCTCAGTTGGTAGAGCAACGGACTTTTAATCCGTAGGTCTCGGGTTCGAGCCCCGACATTCTCATTCAATCATAAAACATAGGTACCGTATTTTACGGGACCTATGTTTTTTTGTTTACATTCTTTTAATGTTGTTTTTATCTTATTTTACCCCGAGGTGCCCAAAAGGTGCCCATTGTTTGATGATGTTTTGTAGCGATATGGTTTTCAGAGCGAAAGCAACAGATTCCATGTCCGGTCATTATTCCGGAAATTTTTATCTGTTCCTCCGCAAAACCCGTCGTTAATTCTGCCGAAACACCCGCCGAAAAACTCTTCGAAAATTCCTTCGGTCAATCGTTTGGAAAGAGCCGTTCACCATTCAGAATGGCGCCTTTGGGGAAGCCGCAATCTTTTTTCCTCTGTGCTTCTGAAGTTCCGGCCCCTCTCAAAATATCGACGTTGCCCCTGATCCCGCCAAAGTTCGCCCCGAGTTGCCCGGCTTCTCCCTTTTGCGAAAGAATACCCGACCGAGCAAAAGAAACGCGTCAGTCGCACGCTGTTCGAATTGAGAGTCGCAAAACAGGCCAGGAAACACAAAAAGCCCCG
>JAQVID010000120.1 GCA_028695865.1 Thermoguttaceae bacterium
CGTTGTTAAACCGAACATGGAAATCGCAAGCCACCGGAGCAGAGCACTCTTCTGTCGGAAACCCAAAAAGAGTAACAAGGCCGCGAAACATGACCACAACACGGAAAGCGACATTTGCGCAATGATCTGCTGGGCATCACTGCTGGCAAACGGCAAATTGCGAGCCGACTGGTATACATCAGCAGACGAAGCAAACCAGCCGAACGCAAGTCCGGCCAGCGACAACCACCGCCAGCCATACTGCTCCAGTTCCAACTGCATGCACAGGTTGTGATCTTGCGTCTGCTGGAGTCGTTGCGCAACGACGCTGTGAAGCGCGCACGAAACGATGATTATGAACAGCGACGCGGAGTAAGTCGCCGCCGCGTACGAATTGATTACAGGCCAAGTGAAATCATCACCTCGCTTGACCAATTCGCATAGCAGAACCTTGCCGGCAAGCATAAACAAAAGGCCCATGGCAAGAAGCCGCAACAGCGTCGATTTACGCTTTACGCCCGCAACGGCCAGGTTCGTGATCATGAAGCCCCAAAGGAGCGTAAGGGCGATCAGGCGGGTCCAGTCTCCGGTCCCGAACCATTCCTTGCCCGTAAAAAAACGAAACGTCTCGAAGGAGAGTAAAAGCCAGGTGTAGACAATACCAATTGATCCCAACCAGGCACCGGTTATCCGTTCTTCCTGCTTGATTTCCCGGGCAAGACGGGTAAGCCACACACCGACCGCCATGAGAAAGACCGCAAAAGCCAGAACAGGAAGCGCGTCCCAATTGATCACCGGCCATTGAATGGTATCCGGACGCCAATTCTTCCCGCAAAATTCAGCCCAGGCGATAAAGGGGAGCTGCAGAAACAAGGTCGAGTAAACAAATACGCGAATCGCCAGGCTTCGGCTCCATACCCCAATGGGCCAAATAACGCAATGAACGACGGTCCAGAAAACGATCAGCAGGTGCGCGGTGTAAAACGAATTCGTCCCGTATATTCCCGGTCGATATTCGCACCAGGCGACACATTCCAGTGACGCCAGTACCCAAAGCAGTGCCAGTCCCCAAATACCCAACGACAGACCAATACCGCTTTCATTTTGGAATTGTTCACGATCGATTTTGGCCCGCTCCGTCCGCTTTCGAATGAAAACGCCCACAAACATCATGACCACGGAACAGACAACCAACGGCAAGACAAAGGGATTGACCAGCGGCACGGCGTATTTCGGTATGGGCAAGTCTCCAATCAGAAAAACGTGATTGGGAAAAGTTGATAAATTACCCGTCTGACAGGCCAACGGCAACTGCGGCAAAATGAGGGGATGAAAGAGTGTGTCGAGAAAAGTCGCCTTAACCGCAACGAAGGCCAAAAGACCAAGTGCCGTTGCCCGAACGGTGGTATGACCGCGAACATATCCCCAAACGAACAGAACCAGACTTATGCCTGTGAGTACGTAAAGAACCGCACCCCAACCGAACAGCTCCGGGGTCGATCCGTTCCAACGTTCGAAGGAAGCGACCGTCCAGGAATAAGTTTCCGAACATGTCAGGAGCAGAAAGACCAACAGACCCACAACACCATAGACAACGGCAAGGCAGGAATTCAACGGATTCGAATCGTCCGTCGAATCCGTGATCGACCCGGCTTGGTCAGACTTGGACTTGATACGGCGCAAGACAAAAATCATGCCCGCGACCAGCAGTACGCAACTACAGGTAATCGGTGCCGCCAGCGGATGAATAAAGACGAAGCATCCTGCCCGGAACTGATGAATGGGTACCCAGTTTGGCAAAAAATCGTTTAAGATAAGTCGTGAAGCGCCGAGCATGAAGAAAATGAGCGACCAAAGCTGAAAGTATCTGGTTTCGAACTGCTGCAATTGGTTGGTTGGTTTCGAGCCGCGTTGGGCCAATTTCTTCGGGTCGTTTGGAACGGAAGCGAAGAAAAAGAGATTGTAACGTTTGGTCGACATGGCAAGTAATCCAACGGCGAGTACCAGCCAGCCGACGGCCACTGCCGACGACTTCAACGCCAAAGGTACGAATATGCCCAGGAAGACAAAAACGACGAGCGAAAGAGTACCTGTCATGACGGCGTTTCGGTCGGGAATCATGTCACAGCGCTTGCTTCGTCGAGCCGAAACCAGCGCGGCAACCAGAGATATTGCCGCCAAACCCAACGCGACCCAGCATGCGAACTTGTCGAAAAATTCCTTGCCACTGAGATTGCACAAGACAAGGTTTTCGGTCTTTAGCAGTATCGTTCGGCAGCCCCCGAAGAAAATGATCGAGGTCAATAAAGCTCGAATCACGTCATTGGTTCCGATTCGGCGGGACGTTCGCCCTACCGCCAAAAACGTATCGGCAAGATAAAGGAAAAAGAAAACGGTGTAGAACAAAAGACCTGATTGAGCGTACTCAATCGTATGCCCGTTTTGTTCCCAAAAATAAATCATGAGAATGGGCGTGCCGATCCACGGGATCAGGGCCAAATGACTGCGGCCCAAAAGATTGATCAGCATGAGAACGGCAAGATTCAAGATCGACAAATAAAAGACCAGACCAAACGAATCGGGGCCCAGTTTGATTAACAGTGGAATCGCCAGACCGCCAAACGTCGCGACGTATCCGATGATCATGCTGCGATAGGCCGCCGAGAGCAGAAAGCCCCCCAAAATCGTCGCAACCAGAAGTCCGCCTGAAATCGTCGCCGAAAAGAGCCCGATAAATTTTGCGTAATACGCGGCCGAAAAAAGCGTTATGATTCCTGCCGAATTGATCATTTCGGAATAACGACGCCAACCGATTCGGAACAAATGCCGACCATAAACGAGAATGGCCGAGCCGGCAAGGACCATTCCAACGAATCGGTTAAGCGGATTGAGCCAGCCGCGCGAGATTGCCAATTGGATAAAAAACGCTCCGGCCAAAACAAACAGGCCCACCGCGATCCAACCAAGTATTTTACGGCCGATTTGGAGTTCCAGCGATATGAGTTCGTCCGACGAGACTTCGCCTGTGTCCGAGTTTGCTTGCGTTTCCCGGTTGAATCCGTATGGACCAAAAGACGAAAACCTGTCCGACGTGCCCGAATCACAGGACGGCTGCCGCTCGTCATGGGCACAAGAGCCCGACTTGTTCCGGGCTGCTTGGGCTGCAATCGCTCCAACCGGGACCGGCCTGCGCGAGTCATCGGTCCGTATGCCGTATATGTTGTTTTCTGACAGATTACCGTCTGTCGCGTGACCGTCTGTCGCAATGCCGTCTGCTGTGGGCAAAGACGTTCCCTTGTCTGAACCCGGTATCGTAACGTCTTGTGACGAATTGATTTGCGGAAAAGTATCCGTGGCTTGAAACGATGGTGTTAAGAGTGTCGGTTGTTCTGTCGATTCAGGCTTGCCGTTTTCTGAAATTACAGTATTGTTCTCTGTAACTTCTGTGACTGAATGTATTTGCGTCGATACAACCACAACGGGCGGTAAAACTGCGTCTGTTGCCGAAACGGTTTGCTCTGAAATCGTTTCAGGAGATGTAAAAGGCGATTCGGAAGCCGTCGCGACCGGAGGCCGCAAATGAAATTCGGTTTCGCCGGATGTTTCGGAGAAGTATGCCGTTTTCAGTGGTTGGGGTTCACTACCGATTCTACTGTTTTTTACCGTGGTATCTGCTTCCGGAGGCTGGGGATTGCCGCGCGCTTTCGCGCTGCGGAGTTGGCGCTCAAACTGCTGTCGCTGATTGTCCAGTTCTTGCCGTAGTTGGCTTTTCATCATGAAATAAAGGCCCAGTACCGGAAGGCCCACGAAGAAAAGCCATATGCAGCCAATCACAAAAAGAAGAAAGATAATTTCCATGGAATTTTACCTCACGTGAAAAATTTTCGCACCGTATCCGGAATCCCTTATTTTTATATTCTAACTTATTGTGTGTGATAAATCAACGAAAAAATGCTCTTATTTACAAATATAACAAGTTTATTGATTTTAAAGACGGAAAATGAAGTCGGGAATCTTTTTTTTCTCGCAGTGCAAGTTCCCGTGACTCACTCGCGTTACTCCTGTTCAGCGTATAAAAAAGCGGCGGCAAGGCCGCTTGAGGTTTGTATATACCGTACGGAAACCGCTTGCGAGGTTGAATTTTGGGAAAAACCGGCCTTGGCGTCAACTTTGCGTGACGCATTCCTATACGGGCTTTGCTGGTCGGCATGGACCTTGATTTGGCGGATGATGAAAATTCGTCAAGCCCGTATATGGAGCGAGTGAAACGAGCGCAATGAGGGCCAGAGCGGTTCGAAACAGAGCGGCCCAACCTTCCCTAATACCGGTCGCAAGCGTCATCCATGACGGGCTTGTCTATCTTATCAAAACGAGCAAATAGATCACACCACCCTGTGAGCGGGAAAAAAATCACATAGCAGGGGAACGGCCTAACGGCACAAGCCCCTGCCTCCCGTACGGAAACCCTCTGCACTCCCAATTCATAATGCTCCTTTGCTGATAAGTGCTTGCCTGCCTCCCGTACGGAAACCCTCTGCACTCTCGTGTGATAATATTGTGCGACAATAAGGTTTTTGTATAATAAAGACTGACTTCTATTTCATTGAGTTAACAGTCAGACTTCGAACTTCTTTTGCCCATCGCGGGGGGACTTGATATTGCATGAGATACGCGTCTTCTTCCGTGTTTTCATAGAATTTGTGCAAAATGGAGACTGCCCGAAAACCAAGCGAGCGAAAGAAGAGTTGGGCTTCCAGATTACGTTCCCGAAGAGGAAACGTGATGCGGGTACGGCCCGGTCGGGCAAGTTTACCGATCAATTTTTGTGTCATTTGCGTACCCACGCCACTACGGCGACAGCCCGGGGCAACACCAAAATTGATCAACTCGATCCGTCTCTTGGACAACTCATAAATCATAAAGCCAACGACGCGATCATGATCTGTAGCGACCATGCCAACACAATTGCGTCGTCGCAAACAATCGGCGAAATCCTCTTTCGTCCAACTGAACTCGAACGATTGACACTCAATTTCCAGTACGGACGCTAAATCTCGTGGAAGCATCCAGCGAATCTTGTACTTCTTTGTCTGCTGCGTGATACTTGTCGTTTCGAGCGGTTGGGACGCTCTTGTGGTTTTTACGGTTACCGGTCTGGTCACTTGTTGTATTTTCTGTCTTTTCAGCATAAAAAAGTTCCTTCGGCTTTTCCTGGTCTGTTGTTTACAGGGAATAAACCTGAAAAAAATACGTTTTGCTCGGATTCTGGAACAATCTGTCCTGCGGATCGTACATGATTCGACTTGGACCCATTCGAAAAGTTCTTCCGGTTTTTCCGACCGGCAAACCAAGGACTTGGCAGGCAATACTTTGCCCCGCTTGCCTCCTTGGATTGAACGGGCAATAGATTACCATATATTGCCAATTCTTCCAATACCGATTTTTTCTTTTTCGTTACACGCCTAATACCCTTATTTTAACTTTTATTCGTAAAATAAGGGAACTTGGATACTTTTTACCCGACAATAAAAAGAATAATTTTTTCTTAAATAGTAGTATAGGAGAGACGGGGAAAATAAGCGGTATGGCGTTTCGCTATACTGCCGTTGCGACGGTCAACATCATTCATATCGCGAACAATATACACAATATATATAATTACGCAATATATATAATGAAGAATATTCCGACCCTGGCTTTTTGCCTTCCGGACTAACGAAGTTTTGCAAAAATCAGACACGTCGTGGGGAAGAGAGCAGGATTGCCCGGAAATTTGAGCCTGTCCTGTTGACGGCATGCGTATGGGATTCCCCCGTGAACACTGGGGGCGACCAGCGGCTTATCGGGTGATGATTCCGGTTAGATACTCCAGAAAGATTACCCAGGGCAGGCGGGGCAGGGGACTTATGGTCGCCAAACATTTCGCGCGATATTTTTTGATTAACTGTCCGGCTTTTGTAAAGGCATTGGCTTTGAGATAAAGACTCTGAATCTTGGGCAGAGCTTGTATTCGGGACGCGTTGTCTTCAAGCGGAATTCGGGCAAGCGATTCCAACTCATTCCATTCATCCCGCGATAATCCCGACCGGGCAAAACTTCGCAGAATCGTCGGACGCCGCCCGAAAAAATCGTCCCCGCAACGCTCCTTGTTCGGCGTCAATTTCCAATCAAGCAGATCGTTTCGTATCTGGAACGCGATTCCCCAATATTTGGAAAGCTGATCGATCATCGGTTCGATTTCGGCCAACTTTTCATCGTCCAAAGCCAGACGGAATCCGGCGTAGATCGCAGCCCGAAACGCGGGTGCCGTTTTTAATGAGTACATGTTCAGAACGTCCACGGCTTCAGGAACATCTGTTTGGGAATGCGCCGTCCAATATAATTCGGTGCCTTGTCCCCGACAAAGTTTGACATGACAATCACTCAAACGGCGCAGGAGATCAAGCTGAATCGTCGCGGGCAGTTCGGTACAGCAGGCAATGATCCGGTATCCTTCACCAAGCAGATAATCTCCGACATTGACCGCCGCCGGAATCCCGGTTTTTCGGTGTAATGTCGGATGTCCATACCGAAAGGGATCATCATCTTCGATATCGTCGTGAACCAGAGAAGCTTTATGAAAGAACTCCATGGCCACAGCGACCCGACGTACCGCAATGGGTATTTCGTTCGAGTCGATTTCCCCTTCGGCAAGTCGCCTGATACCATGTGTTGCGACATCATAAGCCGCCAGTGTCATGAACGGACGGTAATATTTTCCGCCCGACATCAAGAAATCAATAGCGCAACGTTGAGTGTCAGAAAAGGGCGCCCGCTTCGCGTCTGTTGATAATGCTTGTGACGAAACAGACGACGGAGCAGACGGCAGAGCGGAGGACGAAGCAGACGGCAGTGGCAAGACGTTTCCCAAAAGTCGTTCCAATTCGTCTTGTTCGAAGAGTGAACTGCTCAGACGCAAGAGCGGCAGCCAGCCCGGAGTGCCGGAATCACTGCTGCTTGGCGTCCACGGTAAAGCAATCATGGAGCGAACCTTGTCCAGGTCCGTTTGCGTATCTTTGCATGTTCCTTCGAGCAACGGAACCGCAATGGCAGGAATTCCCGCTACCAGAAGCTTTTCAAAGACCCGTTCCAGTGAATGAAGGCACCCGACGCCCGTGATTGCGTCTGCTTTGCCCGAAAGAATCATTCGCATGACGACCGGCGTTCCTTCGGCAACGAGAATTTGGTATCCCTGCGAACGACCTTCCGTGATCAGTTCGTCCAAAACACACTGTCCGCAATGAGCACATATCAATTCGTCGCCGTCAAAAGTCCCGCGACACGCCGTTGAATTTCTGAGGCATTGGGGGAGCAAGAGAAGACGCCGTGACTTGGGGATTCGGATAATATCCTGCTTCCAGTACTCTCCGGCCATTGCGACCATGGCCCAACCTGTATAACTTGACTCCATTCCGTTGGCACAAAGGAGTTGCTTTGCCTGTTCCTCCAAAAAAGAACGGGACAATAACTGGTTTTTTGGCCAGGTCGCAACCTGTTTGCCCGCGAGCGTCCATAATAAAAAACGTATTTCACGATCCTGCGGAACAAGTTTGAGCTCTGGAGACAATGAATTTACAGACGACGTATCGACAGAAGATACACTGGCCAAGACCTCGGTTTGTGAGGGCTGTTCGGAAGGAATTAAATTGTTTTGTGCGGAATTCAATGAAAACGCGGCTCCGGGCTTTAGGGGTAAAATATTCGCCTTCATGGGACGTGCGAAAAGGTCAATCAGTTCTATTTTACCATTGGTAAGGTGTTTCGGGGAGTCTGGACGGTAAAAAAACGACAATTTTTTCATTTTTC
>JAQVID010000121.1 GCA_028695865.1 Thermoguttaceae bacterium
CCGGTTTGTACTGATGAATGGCCAGAACGCGCGTACCATCGGGCGAAACGCAGGAACAAATTGCGTGGAACGGGAATTCATAAAGCTTGGTCGCTCCGTTTTGGGTATCGACCGACTGAAGGTAAAAGTGAGCTTGATCAAGAACGCCTGTTTTAAAAGAGAGATAAGCGGCCGTTGCTTGTCCCGATGGGAAAAAGAGTTTCTGCTCTAAAAGTGAAAACTCATGGGCAAACTCCGGAAAGCCAAAGAGGGGAACATTGACGCGTTGTTCACTTGCATTTGCCGCGGCGACTGGTTCCGGTTTGTATTTCCATTGAATCGAATTACCGCCGGAAACAAGCGTTTTTTCGTTTGATCGGTCGCCGGTCGGAAACGATTGTTTCAATTCTTCAATTTCGTATAACCGCGCTGGATCAAACGTTGCTTTTGACGCGGGACTTTCCTGCTTTGGTGCTGTTTTCTGAGTTGCGGAAGAATTGTTTTGGCTGGCCGTACTCGAATCGGCCTTCGATGCTTCTTCTTTTTCCGCCATGGCAAACGGATTATCCAATTGCTCTTTAAGATATTCCTGATCCTTTTGGCTCAAACGCGAAACAGGAAGGCTCAGCGTCCGACCGTCTTTTTTTTTCAATTTGACTCGCTGTGAATCTTGTTCCACCAGAACGGCTTCTACAGAAAAACGTTCGCTTTTATCCTTCCAGATTCGATACTCACTGGCGTTTTCCTGCGGTTTTGCATTGTTTTGGGTGTCCCCTTTGACGGATGAATTGCAGAACAATAATCCTGCCGTCAGTACGATGGCGACAACTACGGCGGCCCCTGTTTTTCCGGCCAACCTGAAAAATGAGAAGAACTTCAGATCAATCTTTTGTTTCATGGCTTTCACTCCTTACCTGGAACGAGATTGCATGCCGCGTTCTTTTGATTACAATCCAAAAGGCCGCAGCGCAACTAGAGACATAAAAAGTACTTACGAATTATCTGACGCGATTCCAAGTTGTTCTTGGAATCACATTACCGCACATTATAATAAATCGGACTGTCCGAAACAAGTATGGACTACACAAAAATCAATAAATTTGCGTTCCTTTCAGGGAGGTCTGTCTTTTTCGGCAAAGCTCTCACTACCGGAGGCGTTAATGCCTCCGTGTGAAGTTTCAGCGAAAAAGGAATGGTATCAAGACGGCGGACGGAAACGACGATGGGGTGGAACGAACGATCAGCGTACATGCATTCGAATCATTCCTTCTTTCACACAAAAGATTGCGAAAAAGAATTTTTGAACAGAAAACTTGTCTCTATTTACCATGTACACTATTTTGTGTAAATCATGGCAAAATTACATGGGTCCCTTTTCTGCCCCCCTTGTATGAAAGGGGTAAGTGGAGTACCATAATATATTGAGGATTTATGATTGAAGCACGATCTTGGGAAAAGACGTATTCCGAGGATCGGCTCTTGTTTTTGTATATCGAACGAAAAAGGAGATTGATCGTGTCGAAGAGATTATTCACAAGCGAAGCAGTCAGTATGGGGCATCCGGATAAATTGGCCGACCGTATTTCTGATACGGTTTTGGATCGCTGTCTTGAAGCCGATCCGACGAGTCGCGTGGCGTGCGAGTCGCTCGTGACGACGGGAATGGCCATGATCGCGGGCGAAATCACGACTAAAACTCGTCTGGATTATCAGAATGTGGTTCGTGACGCGATTCGTGAAGTCGGATATACCGATGATGAATGGGGAATCAATGCTGATACCTGTGCCGTTTTGGTCTCGCTCGATCGACAGAGTCCTGATATTGCCCAAGGCGTTGACGAAGCCGAACAAAAAGATATTGGTGCCGGTGATCAGGGTCTCGTTTTTGGTTACGCTTGTAATCAGACTCCGGAATATATGCCGCTGCCAATCGCTTTGGCTCACCGGATTACGAATTTGTTGACTGAAGCCCGGTTCGACAAAAAAGTCGATTGGCTTCGTCCGGACAGCAAGAGTCAGGTAACAGTCGAATACGAAGGGAATGTTCCGGTTCGCATTGATACGGTCGTTCTTTCGACGCAACACGCGCCGAGTATTGATCAGCAAGGCATTCGCGAATGGGCGATTCCGAATATTATCAATCCATGTCTGCCGCAAGACCTGAACAAGGGTGACATTAAATATTTCGTCAATCCGACCGGCAAGTTTGTCGTCGGTGGTCCGCATGGCGACTGTGGTTTGACCGGACGCAAGATAATCGTCGATACTTACGGCGGTTGGGCTCGTCACGGTGGTGGTGCGTTCTCGGGCAAAGATGCGACTAAAGTTGACCGCAGTGCCGCGTACATGGCTCGTTACATTGCGAAAAACGTTGTCGCCGCGGGTTTGGCAGAATCGTGCGAAATTCAAATTGCTTACGCTATTGGAGTGTCAGAGCCGGTTAGTGTTTTGGCCGATTTGGGCGGAACAGGCAAGGTTTGCGAAAATAAGCTCGTCGAAGTGATTCGTGATATTTTCCCATTGTGCCCCAGTGGGATTATCAATCATCTGCGGTTGCGTCGTCCCATTTTCGCCAAGACTTCCTCCGGTGGACATTTCGGTCGTAACGACGCCGATTTCACTTGGGAGCGACTCGATAAAGTTGAAGAACTCAAGCAGGCGTTCAAGTAATACTCAAAAAACGCTGTTGTTTATAGAGACTGTTTGAAATTACGGATTTACGGATAAACACGAAAGTTTTATCCGTAAAGTTCCTGTTCATAAATAATATATTTGGCCATGTTGGACCTGTGAGTCCCCATGGTCTTTTGTGTTTTCTGTACACAGGTCGAAACGTCTTGATTCGTGCTGCCCGATACAATCTTAAGCAATGTTTTTTCGATGGTCACATGTCTTTTGTGTCTCTGTCGTTCTTATCTTTAAACGGCAATCGTTTACGCATGTACAAATCGTACTTGCAAATTTCTGTCAATGTCCGGAGTGTTCTCCCATTCTTCCGTGAGCGATTACGAAACTCTTTATCCAAAGCGATTTTAGGTGTGCGAAAACGCGAACTTGACTTTCTGTGTTGGAGTCGTTATACTTGAGTAATCGTTGCTGAAAAAAGAAGTGCTGTACCAATTACAGGAGAAATCTCATGAGCCTTGGCAAAACGGGAGTGCGTCGTCAGTTTCTAAAGAAAAGTGTAATCGGAGCCGTAATTGCGGGATCACTTGGGACGATTCCTGCCGTCCACGCCGGAGAGACTTCAGAACTGAAAATTGCTCTGGTCGGCTGTGGTGGTCGTGGCTGTGGCGCGGTGAAAGATGCCCTTTCGGCCGATGCTCATGTAACATGTGTCGCTGCGGCTGATATTTTTCCTGAAAGAGCCAAAGCCGGTATCGAAGGCCTTAGAACCGTATTGGGCAAGCGAATCGCCATTCCCGAGGACAAAATCTTTATTGGTTTCGACGCGTACAAAGAAATACTCAAGCTGGACATAGACGTTGTTCTGTTGGCCACGCCGCAGCATTTTCGACCCGTTATGCTCAAAGCGGCTATTGCGGCGGGAAAGCACGTCTTTGCCGAAAAACCAATTGCCATGGACGGTGCCGGGGTTCGCCTTGTATTGGAAGCCGCCCAAGAAGCCAAAAATCGTAAACTCAATATTGTTACCGGTCTGACTAATCGCCATTGCATTCCCAATCGCGAAGTGATTAAGCGGATTTATGACGGTCAGATTGGCAAGGTCGTCTGTGCCCGGGCACAACGTTTGGGATCAAGCCTGTGGAAACGTCCGCGACTTCCGAACGATACCGAAATGCAATACCAAATGCGCAACTGGGTTAATTTTAATTGGATGGCGGGTGATTATATTAACGATGTGACGATTCATCAGATCGATGTTGGACTTTGGGCAATGAACGATCCCACGCCGACCGCCGCCATTGGCATGGGGGGGCGAATTGCCCGACACGGAATCGATACAGGCGACATGTACGACTCCATGGCGGTGACTTATGAGTTTGACGACGGGCGATTTCTTCAAGCATATTCGCGGCAGATACCCGGGACCTGGTCCGATTCACGGTCGTATATTTACGGGACAAAAGGGTACGCGATTATCGGTAATGTTGGTTCTCACGCCGAAATTATCGGCGAGAAACCTTATCTGTTCGATCGTAAACTTTGGGACTTAAAGCGCCGTAAGGAATTTGAACACGCGGCGCTTTATCAAGCCGTTCGAAGCGGCGGCTCTATCTATGTGAACAACGCGTTTTATACCGCCAATTCGACAGGTGCCGCTGTGCTGGGTAAACTCGCAACGTATACCGGCAAAAAAGTCACTTGGGACGAAATGCTCGCTTACGAAGAGAAGAAACCGGAACGATACGACTGGAACGCAACACCTCCTACGGTGCCGAATGAGCAGGGATTATACAAAGTTGCGTTACCAGGGGCTGGTTGGGAATATCTTCCCTAGACGCTTTTGGTTGCATTCGTTATAAGAGTTTTACCTGTAACAGTCAACAATAACCAGGAGACGCAACCGTGAGTAAAGCGAAAGTTCCGACATTTCGTACGGATACATCGACATATCAGGCATCATCATGTGGACCGATGCGCACAGCGGCCGCGGAGAATCGAATTGAGGTTCGGGCTGTAACGCATGGACATTATTATGGTACGTCGTTGCCGGAGGAGCTCTTGCCCGGGATTTGTACGGTTGGTTATTGGAATGCTCAAGCGGATCAGAATTGGAATTTGGCCTGGCACCGCAACGAAGGATTGGAACTCGATTATCAAGACAGTGGTCGCAACGGTTTCGCGACACCGGAACATCAGACCGTATTACGATCGGGCGATCTGGCGGTAACGCGTCCCTGGCAACTTCATCAGATTGGTGTTCCGCATGTTGCTCGTGGTATTCGTGTTTGGCTCATTTTGGATGTTGGTATAACGAATCCCAATTCCAAATGGCGGTGGCCCAAGTGGATCGCGCTGACCGACGCGGATAAAGACCGGTTGGCCGACTCATTACTCAATTTGGGCAATCCTGTCGTGAATCTTCCGAAAAAACATGCCGCGTATTGGAAAGAGTTACTCAAGGAATTACGTGTTCCTGACGGTCAGACGAATCATTCACGCATTGCGGTGATTGTCAATGAAATCGTCTATTCGCTTTTGGAGACGGTCGTTGGTCAAAATCATTTTGTTCCCTCGGATACGCCGCTGGTTCTTCGTATTATCCAGGATTTCTTACGTGATTTCGAGGTCCGGCCTCATCTGCTGTTGCAAAACTGGACGCTTACCGAAATGGCCAGGCAATGCGGAATGAGTCCGGCCGGTTTTTGTTCCCATTTTCGCGAATTTACGAACATGTCGCCCAAACAGTATCTGAATCAGGCAAGAATTAAACGCGCTCAGGAGCTTCTGACGAATGATCCCGATTATCCGATTGCCCATCTGGCCACGGACGTCGGATTTACAACGAGTCAGTATTTTGCGACTGTATTCAAAAAAACAGCCGGTGTTACACCGTCCGAGTTTGTGATGAATTTAAAAAACGCCCCGGCTGTGGTCCGTCGCCTTTCTCAATAAATCGTTAAAAGCGAACCTCTCTGGAGTTTCGCAAGGGAAGATACCGGCAGTCTCAAGGCCGTGTTTGTCAGCGGAAAGGTCGAATGGTGAAAGGTCGCCCTTCAAAGAAACAGGATTCGGGAAAAGCAGTCTTTTCGATTGTAAGGGCAAAAAGCGTGTTTTCACTCGTAAGAGTAACAACATTCCATACTGCGCAGGGGGGGGCGATTTTTGCGCGGGTCGCTTCGATTTTCAATATAACGCGGCAAAGTTAAAGCCAAACCGGCGCGTGCCGCCGAACCCCTGCCTACCAAACGTGAACCACTGAAAAAAACGGCTTGCAAGTGTTAGCTTGCAAGCCGAAGTGTGATGGGAGAAAACATCTGCCTTGCTTTCACCATCGCATAATATTCTACTCCATTGGTATAGGGATGCCAATTCATGAAGTTTCATTTAACCAAAATGGCGCGGAAAAGAGTCCTGTGTCTTTTAGTGAAAAGACTGCTCAAAATCGAACTGCGGCAAACCTGTAACGATAAATCTTCCAATTTATCTCATTGATATGGACACGTTTCTCAGAGCAGAAACACGTAATAAATTCAGAGATTATTTTTCGTAGTACTTTCCGCATGTGCCTCCGTTGTTTTGTGCGGGTAGCCAAAATAGGTCAGCCAGTCCGCTAACTGCGGACATACTTCCGCAAGCGATGAGGCATCGATCATTTTTTGGAGATATCTTTGATTTCTTCTTCCGAAAACCCGGTTAAATTAGCGACGAAATCAATACTCAATCCTTCTCTTAACATGTTAACCACGATTTCCGCTTTGCCTTTGGCCACGCCTCTGGCCTCGCCTTCTACCAATCCTTCGGCTTTACCTTTGGCCACGCCTCTGGCCTCGCCTTCTACCAATCCTTCGGCTTTACCTTCCACTTTACCATCCGCTTTGCCACGGGCCTCGCATGACTCGCCATAGGCCAGTGTGTCCTGTTGAGAGAATTCCGCGTTTTCCGCTAACAGGCGAAGATCCTGGTCCAGATGAAACGTTCTATAGTCGCCGAATGCCGACGCTATACACATATTGCTTGCCGTAGTACTTTCCATATCTGCCTCCGTTGTTTTGTGCGGGTAGCCAAAATAGGTCAGCCAGTCCGCTAACTGCGGACATACTTCCGCAAGCGATGAGGCATCGATCATTTTTTGGAGATATCTTTGATTTCTTCTTCCGAAAACCCGGTTAAATTAGCGACGAAATCAATACTCAACCCTTCTCTTAACATGTTAACCACGATTTCCGCTTTGCCTTTGGCCACGCCTTCCACTAATCCTTCCGCTTTACCTTCCGCTTTGCCTTTGGCCTCGCCTTCGGCCAATCCTTCCGCTTTACCTTCCGCTTTGCCTTTGGCCTCGCCTTCGGCCAATCCTTCCACTTTACCATCCGCTTTGCCACGGGCCTCGCATGACTCGCCATAGGCCAGCGTGTCCTGTTGAGAGAATTCCGCGTTTTCCGCTAACAGGCGAAGATCCTGGTCCAGATGAAACGTTCTATAGTCGCCGAATGCCGACGCTATACACATATTGCTTGCCGTAGTACTTTCCATATCTGCCTCCGTTGTTTTGTGCGGGTAGCCAAAATAGGTCAGCCAGTCCGCTAACTGCGGACATACTTCCGCAAGCGATGAGGCATCGATCATTTTGGGCAATTGGAGAAAATGCAAACTCAAATGGTCCGTCAGAACAACCTCCGGCAGTTCGTCCGAACGGATACTGAACGATTGATGAATCCTGTCCGCCTGGCGTTCGTACAAACCGCCAAGCTTCGCGGGATTGTGAAAATCGGTCAGAAAAATACTGACCACCGGACGCAAATGGACATATTTCACCCCTCCTTGCAATTGTCGTGAATAGGCTCGTGCCCAATAATAAATTCCTCGTTCGATAAAATATTTATGGTCACAAACCTGAAATTCGATATTGAATTTCCGATGACTTTCGTCCTCGGCCAAAATATCGACGACAATCTATTTTTCGTTCGGAAACGTTTTCGCGTCGAATGGATTCATAATGGTAACCTGTTCAACCAGCGGCTCATTCTTATCGGCAAAGACCGCGTTGATAAACGACAATAAATTCCGCTCGGCGCCAGGCCGCGCCAGTACGTAATGAGCGACCGGGTCCAATATTGTCCGAAACTTCAGTTTTGAATCGGGAATATTGTCCTCCATCTCTTTCTTCATTTCATTTTCTGTCATGAGCGTACCTTGTTTTGCGTAAAATC
>JAQVID010000122.1 GCA_028695865.1 Thermoguttaceae bacterium
AGGAATGCGCGGAGCTTACCGACTTCACAATCAAGACCGCCCTTATTGGCACCCACAACTTTTGCCTCGACGATCATGCCCGTACTAATACTGCTCCAGTCGCCAATATCGGCAGCGGCCAGCGGAAGCGAAACTTCATAAACACCGTCTGTCTGATTGTATCGGGTCACGACAACTTCGATTGTCTTGCCCACTTCAGGATTTTCCCCTTCCGGAAATTGCTTTAACGGAAGCATGCCTTGTTCTCGCGCACCCAGTTCAACAACTACAGTATCGGTTAGAACGGAAACGACGATTCCTTTCGCCTTGGTTCCTTCTTCGAACATCTCCTGACCGGCAACCGCGTCGGCACTCTTCATAAGTTCGTCGAGCGGTTCATTCTGAAACATCTCGGCCAATTCGGCTTCAATATCCTGAGCGTCATGTTGGCGAATACTCGGAACAGGAATCCGGTCTGTCAGCGGGGGAGGATACGGCAAAGAGCGTTCTTTTTTCTCAAAGGAAGAACGGGAACCACGAGGTTTTTCTGAATCCTCATCATCTTGAGGACGAACTCCTCGCGCCGGTCGCCGCGATGGCGCCGATTGCCCACGTTCTCTTCGCGGAGTGGCGGGGTCGCGAGGAACCACCGTACCAACCGACTCCGGCGTGGCTTGGGCTGATGCTTTCGAGCTATTCCCCACCATCGTTTGCTTGATTTTCGCAAGCCGATCATCAATAACCCGCGAAGTCACGACTTCCGCGTTGATCGATTCGAATGTCGGAAGAGACGGCTGGGTTGCCGCCGTTTGACCTTCCTGGGTTTGAGGGACTTCCACAGCCGATGCTTGATCCACTGGAACGGAAGGTTTGTTGTCAACGTCGGATTGATCAGACAAATTTGATTCAGTATTCATAACAATTTCCACTTACTACCAGAAACATTCCACCCGGCATAACTTCGGTTAATACCGTGCCTGCCCGAGCGATTACAGTCCTGAAAACGCTCCGGCGATTCGGGACGGAACACCACAGCCTTGCAAGGCCGTAACTCCAGGGGTGACGCACAGGCCCCCTACCCAATCTCGCCGATTATCTTTTATTATACGTCCTGTAAAAAAAACCGAAACCCCCGTGAATACCATTTTCCCCTTTTTCCCGCCAGAAATCGCCTCAATCAAATCGACAAAACCGTGCCGTCCGCCGCGAAAACGCCGCCTCATGCCGGAGACACTAACGATCAACGTATCGTCGAACCTTCCTTTTTGTCGCAGGGCATTCGGACTCTGATTATCGTACACACAAGGTCTCGATTTCCCCGTTTCGGATTCTTTCATAAAACATCAAATAACATCAGAAATCGCAAATAAATACACGTTTATCAAATGAACACAATCACTGAAATACCAAAAAAGAATAGTACATGCGGGCTCCACAGCAGACAAAGACCACCGGAAGAGATCGGAAAAATAAACAATTTTTAATGAACCAACAGAGTTGTTCGCGGCCATACCGTACTGGCCCGATCGTAATTTTCGTGAATGGTAAAGACCATAAGGCCTGAACCAATTCATTTGTGACCAATCAAAGCATATTCGGACAAATGATCCGTGTCCTGTCCGCCCGTGAAATCCGTATATTCAAATAATGTCCGTTCACGGCTTTAAAAATAAAGGAAGCAGCGATTCTGGTTCCATCACGACATTTGCGTATACTTTTTCTCGGCGTCCCGCATAGCAGGCGCGTCTTCCGGTGTGTGATCATCGTAACCGACCAAATGCAACGTTCCGTGGACCATGTACAGAAAGAGCTCTTCGCTCGGGGTCGTTTTGAATTCCGCGGCCCGATCGGCTGCCGTATCGGTACTGACGATCACATTCCCTTCGAGTAGCGCCGCGTCGTCGTCACGATCCATTTCAAAACTCAGCACATCGGTCGCGTAATCGTGCCCCAGAAATTGAACATTAAGTTCATGAATGGTCGGGTCGTCCACCAACACAACTTCAATGCGACCCGACTGGTACCCGGCGTCGAGCAAAATCTGTTTCAACACAAACTCAATGCGTTCGGTTTCAACAGGGATTCGCTCTTGCCGGTTTACAATATCAACGATGATGGTCTGTTTTTTTCTTGTCATAAGTAAATTGTTTTCCAATCACAAGATTACAATCCGGCATCGTCCGTGGAAGGATGAATATCGGTGATCGAGCGACCAAGTTTGCGAGGCGAATCAGACGGCAGAGTCAGTCGGCGTTTCGATGTTCCGGTGACCTTCGGAGTATTGTCGCTTTGCAGGAACCCCAAAAGCTTGTCCTTGGTTTCCTCTTCACTATGCGGCATTCCCATTTGATTCACGGCATCGGATACCCCAAGTAATACCGATTTCTTTACTCCCTGTCTGATCCATTCGAAGAAATTGAAGTCCATTGCGAATCCTTTCTGCTGACACTCAATATATATTGTATGGTGAAATGGTCGTGATGACCGTTTCACTTGCCCCAAAATCCCCATTGAAATATCGAGGCGTTCTCCCTCTTGTATCGACCGAACAACACGTTAAGCCGTGTCAAAACACAAAAGCGCGCTTCGTGTCGATTTGCCAAGATAGGGAAAAGGCACTGTCTGGAAAAATATCACGAAGTTTGTCGATTTCATCTTTCATTATCAAGCCCTATGGTGTAAAATCTTGTGCTATAATGTATAATATATATTGTATGTCGGTCGCGGAACAGATTCTCTTTTCCGCGGAAAGACCCCAGTGTCTCATGTCCGGCATTCGACCCTCAAAAAAGACCCAACAACCTTTGATTTAAGGAGTAATAATCATGTTGTGCGTTACCCTCGCTCATGGTAGTCATCATCGAATGATCCAGGAACACCAGGAGCTTGCCAAAGAGCGAATTCCGTTGGCCGAGCTCCGTTTGGACCTGCTCCGACGGGAGCCGCAGTTGAATCGATTTCTCCCAACACGACCGACCCCCGTCGTCGTGACGGTTCGCCGTGAAAAAGAGGGCGGCTTCTGGAAAGAAACGGAAGAAAAACGCCTTCGCCTGCTGCGTAGCGCCATTGTCGAGGGTGCCGATTACGTCGACCTTGAAATGGACATTGCCGGTCAGGTTCCCCGATTCGGCAAAACAAAGCGAATCGTCAGTTACCACAATATGGAAGAAACTCCCCAGGACCTGGCCGCCATTCACAAACAGATCGCGGCACTCGATCCGGACATCATTAAAATTGCCGTCATGCCAACTTGTATCAAAGACGTGTTCCGCATGATCGATTTCTTGAAAAAAGTGAACAAGCCAGGAACAAAAATCCCGACCGTTGGTATTTCCATGGGCGAGATGGGAACAATGACTCGCATACTCTCGAACAAGTTCGGCTGCCCTTATACTTATGCCTGTTATTCGAAAGAGCGAAAAGTTGCTCCCGGCATGGTCGATTTCCGCACCATGCGCGACCTGTATCGACACGACCAAATCAATCAGGAAACGGAAGTCTATGGCGTTGTTGCCGACCCGGTTGGACACAGCTTGAGTCCCCTGATTCATAATTCTTCCTTTGCGGAATGCAAACTGAACAAGGTCTATTTGCCTTTTTTGGTGCACCCTGAAGATTTATCCGTCTTTATGAAGAACGCGTCTGCGCTCGATCTGAAAGGCATGAGTGTAACGATTCCGCATAAGGTCGCCATGATTGGCGAACTAACCCGGCAGTAACCGGCTGTCGAAGAAATTAACGCTTGTAATACAGTGGTTATTCGCGACAATCAAATCCTGGGCGACAATACCGATTACGTTGCCGCGGCCAAGAGCATCGAAAAAGCAATGGGCGGCGTGGGCGAAGACGGTGTCAGCCCGGTCGACGGCAAACGGGCATTGATATTGGGCGCCGGTGGCGCCGGTAAAGCCGTTGCGTATGGTCTGAAAAAACGCGGTGCCATTGTCATCATGACCGACGGAAACGACGAACTGGCTCAATCGGTGTGCCGGCAGTTCGGCTTCGAATATGTTCCATGGAATAAACGCGAAAAAGAATTCGTTCAAATCCTTGCCAACTGTACTCCCATCGGGATGTTTCCCAAAGTCGATCTCTCGCCGGTAAGCAAAGAAGCCTTGCACAGTAACATGTATGTATTTGACGCGGTATACAACCCGCTCAATACCTACCTGCTTCGTATGAGCAAAGAGAAAGGCTGCAAGATTATTTCCGGCGTAGAAATGTTTATTCGCCAGGCTTGCCTTCAGTTCCGATATTTTGCCGGGACAAACGCGTCCAGTGAGTTCATGAAAAATCTTGTCATTAAAGCACTTAACGACGCGAAAGGATGCTGATCGTCGATTCACCTCAGCACTATTGGGAAGGCAAAAAAGAAAATGAAGAAGAACAAGATTATTCTGATTGGTTACCGCGCAACCGGTAAGACGACTTTGGCCGCCCTGTTGGGCAAACGCTACTCCATTGAGGCAATCGATACCGATCCACTCATCGAGCAGGAAGCAGGCAAGACCATCAGTCGGATTTTCGCCGAAGACGGAGAGCCCGCGTTTCGCGATCTGGAAGCGCAAGTCGTCCGTAAAACCCTTGCTCGCCCGGAATCGCTTGTCCTCGCAACAGGAGGCGGCGTTCCGCTTCGCTCTTCTTCCCGGATTCTGCTCAAGGAGTCAGGCAAAGTTTTTTGGCTGACCGCAACGGCTCAAACGATCTTCCGGCGAATGTATGGCGATGAAACGACTGCCGACCGTCGTCCTGCGCTAACAGGTCGTTCACCGCTTGAAGAAATTGAGTTTTTGCTCCAGCAGCGAGACAGTGCTTATCGTGACACGGCAGATGTAATCGTCAGTACAGAGAACCGCGACTTGTCCGCCATCGCCGACGAAATCGCTTCCATTTGGGAAACTGCCGGTGGTGCGCATGAGTGAAGCTGCCCGATTAACACACGCTGACGTGGGATTCGTCTTCGCTCTAGCAAGGGAATCCGCCGGCCTCGTTGACCTGCTGCCCGAGCCGGCTCTCACGGTCGCCGCGGGCATTAAATATCATCAATCCGAATGGAAAGACCTTTCCGTCGTTATTGTCGAGTGCGGAACCGGTCAGGATCGGGCAGCCGCCGCAACCGAGACTCTGATCCAAACCTTTCGGCCACGCCTGATCATTTCAGCCGGGTTCGCCGGTGGACTCGTGGAATCGCTGGAACGAAACCGCGTCGTCATTCCAAAAGCTCTTATCCATGAAGGCAAGGGCCAAACAATGAACCTCGGCGTTGGCCAACTGGAAGCGCCAGACCAGTCCGGTTTCACGGGAAACGACTCCAACGACCTTGCGGAAAAGTCGTGCAAACAGGTACTCCCTCCCCTGGTTCCGTTGGCCGGCCTCGACCGCTTTGCCACCGGGACACTGCTGACCGTCGATCGGGTCGTCAATCGAATGGCAGAAAAGAAGTCGCTCGGCAAGCAGCACGGAGCCTCCCTCGTCGATATGGAAACCTGGTCAGTCGCCGAAGTCTGCCGCGACAAAAATGTCCCGTTTTTGCCTGTCAGGGTAATTATCGATCCGGTCAACGAAGAACTCCCCGTTGAAGTCCGTTATATTTCCAAAACTTCCGATTCCATGGCCGAATTGGCCGGCGCCTTGTTCGGTGCCTTTATTCGCCGCCCCTCCGCAATCATGGACGCATACCGCCTCAAAGAAAACGCCCTGGTTGCAACCGACGCTCTCGGAAAGGCTCTCATCGAAATCCTCAACGACATGGCACGCGAAAAAATCACACAAAAAGAACCGCCCCAATGAAACCGGCTACTTCAGTTCCGTAATATCCTTGAAGATGTACTGTCCGTTGTTTTCGGCGGCATGCTGCCGAAACGAGCTCTTCTCGACGTTCGTCTTCTTCCCGAATTCGACCACGTGAATCTGCCGCACTCCCGATGTTTGACGCATACCGCGAATGCGTTCCAGATTGAACATCGGTATTTCTTCATCCGCGTCAGTAAGAAAGAAGATCACGTCCGGCTTGAGCGTTATCGCCTTTTCAATCGCCGCAAGCGGATTGGTTCCGCCGTCTGGATAGAGTGAGTCCAGAAAACGAATAACACGGTCCTTGTTCGGCGCGGTCACTTCCAGTAGTCGCCCATTCTCGAAAACAATCGCGTCATGGTTAAAGTAAACCAATTGAAATCGGGCAGCCCCTTTTCTCGCGTCAAGACTGGCAATACTTGCCTTGGTTTCCCGAAGAGCATAATTCATGGGGTGCCCATCGGGCCATTTCATGCTTTCCGAACGGTCGAGTACATACACAAATCGCCGACCATTGCCTCGCAAATCACTGAATCCCACACTCTGGCCTGACCCGGTCCCGCTCCCTTGACCGCTCCCCGTTCCCGTTCCTGTACCTGTTCCGGAACCTTGAGACGCTGCGGAAGACGCGCCGGACGCCGCGTTCGTTTCCGCTGTTGCCGACGCTCCCATTCCTACTCGATTCCGCGATGGAAGAAAAGCGTCTGTTACCTGGTTTGCCGTATCCGAAGGCTGCTCAAGCAACTGATCAACGTCCTCACCTGTTCCACGGCTCCCACCGCCGGGCTGCTGGTAACCTTGCGGAGTGGAAAATACAATACCGACCGAGTCCGTATCACGACTTCCAAACTGACTTCCCACTCGCGGACTCCACTGATAGATCACAATCACAAGGACCAAAATCAGTAAATGCAAAAGAAGCGACAATAAAAAGGAAAAGATTCCCTGGATCGGCTTGGCCGGCTCACCGGAAACCATGCCTTGCCTGCCTACCGAGGCGTACCCGTATTCCCCCCCTCCGGAACGGCCCGACCGCCCCGCTGAAGTCTTCGCTGATTCAAGCGAATCGCCCCCACGCAAGTCCGCCAACGAAACACCTCGCTCCGCTTGTGCCTGCTCGCTCTTTGCCTGCTCGCTCTTTGTCTGCGGCAAATCAGATTGCCCCACCGTTTCAGTCATGGAAATCCCCCGGGTGGAATAAAACAAAAAATCCAGTATGATATATGATTGTAGCAAGTTGTATAAAACGTGTCCACCTCTGTTTTACTCAAATTTATCAGGCCTAACATGGAACCATTGAAAATCGTCAAGTATCCTCACTCTATTCTCACTTATGATTCCAAACCGATTCGACGAATCAACCAGCATCTCCGCGACACCATTCAGGAAATGTTCGCCTTGATGTATGAATTCGAGGGCGTGGGACTTGCCGCCAATCAGGTTGCCATTCCATATCAATTCCTCGTCATGAATCCAACGGGCGATCCGGAACAAAAAGAAAACGAATACGCCTTCATCAATCCGGTTATCCGCCGCAAACGCGGAAAGGCAACCGAGAACGAAGGATGTCTCAGCTTTCCGGAACTGCGAATTGAAATCCAACGCGCCGATGAAATCGATTTTCAGGCCATCACGCTCGATGGCATGTTACGAAACTATACCTGGAAAGGCTTTGCTGCCCGAATTGTCCAACACGAAACCGATCACCTTCACGGACATTGCTTTTTCGAACGCGTTGGCGTCGGCCTCTCGATAGAACAAAGCGACATACTCGACTCGCTCCAAACCATTTACGAATCCGATCACAAGCTCGGTTTTGCTTCTCCGGAAAAAGGCTTGGGTGACTTGATTGAGGTTTGGGAAAAAGAACAAGACGCATAGCAACCCGGCCTGTGTATTTTACCCTGTTTCACGGGAAACATGCTACGCAACGTACGCTTGTGAGAAATCCGCACTCCCGCGAATCATAAATGATATTATAATACTCAACAAGTGATTCTGAATAAAGAA
>JAQVID010000123.1 GCA_028695865.1 Thermoguttaceae bacterium
TTCTTGCTTCGCGACTTTACCAGACGACTTTACCGGAGGAATAACCCCAATGTGCCCGGGCGAAAAAAGACTCTCGTCTTTCCACAGAATATTTTGTGATAATAAATCAACCGCGTAAAGACCATGAACCGGAAGCTCGTTACCTGCCGAATCACCCAATAGTCCCAGGAATAATTCCGGTGTCCCGTCCGAATTCATATCGGCCAGGGCAAGATCGGCGACTTTCTGGTTCTTGCGACTTCCAATGTCGAGCGTTCCCAATTCTTCAAGGCGACCATCGAAACGGTGTACCAGTCTGGAAAGCTTTCTGCCCGAGGCAACGAAAAAGACCTTGTCGTCTTTACCACGGTACGACCGGACGATATTGACCAGCTCGCCGGAAGCTGCACGGGGTGTGACTTTCTTGATCGGCTGACCGTCTCGGTCAAGCAGAACAAGCGAATTTCCCTCACACGGCACAACGATAAACGGTTCCGCTTTGCTCTTCGCCGTGGACGATTTATCAGACGATTTATCAGACGATTTATCAGACGATTTATCAGACGATTTATCAGACGATTTATCTGGAGCATCGCTCTTGGCCGATTTCTCTTTTCCTGCAGTCAAACCAACAAGAGACTCAACCAAAGGAGCGGCAATCGGATTGCACGGATGCCGATATTTCGTATTGGACCACACTTTTTCAAGAGCAAGTTTTTGGGGCAAAATTTGCGGACGTCGCACTGCAACTTCGTTTTGCGGTGATTCAAAATCAAGCCGAAAACAATCATTGTCACACGCCGCTTTTACGGCTTCCTTGAATACTCCCTGCCGGGAACTAAAACTGAACAGGTCCTCTTCGTAAAGACGCTTGCCCTGAAGCATGTTCTTCAAATCACGCTCCAACCGCAAAAAAGACACCGGCTTGCGATAATACTTTTGAATCATGCCTTCCTTGTCAATGATCAATACGGAAGGCGAGCCAATCGTTGACACCAGATTCTTGCGCGTCTCTTCATCCCGAAAACGATACAATGATGTAAGCGTTCCTTCGTTACCGATCATCATGCGTACCCGCTCATCCGGATAATCGGTCACCGAATCGGTGTTCACGGAAATAAACTCAACTCCGCCGGTACGAGCACGCTTTTTCGCCACTTGGTCCACTTCGCGCAAAAACTCATGACTGGCTGCCATGTAGTCACTGATTTGACCGGGCCAGGGAATCACCGCGTTTGAGTTTTTCTCTGCCGGAGGCTGTACCTCGCCACTGCCACGCCAAAAGCAAAGAACACGGCAAACACCTTGCGGTTTGTCAAGCGATAATTCCGAATAACCACTCGCCAGCGGACGAAGAGCAACATTGGCCGCTTTCACACCGCAAACCTTCAAGAACAAAGGAAGAAACGCGTCTACCTGTCGCAAACCACTTTGATCCGCCCACTCAAACGCTTTACGGTCTGCCTGGACCGGACGCGGCTCCGATGAAATAACAACGTTGGGAAACTCCATCGTCAAACCAACAAAGCGGTCAACATTCTTCGGTACTTCAAGCAATTCCAACGGAAACTCGAAACGGACAATCGCGTTATTCGCTCGATTAATCCACAGTACACGGGTTCCGTCTGCCGCGACAATTCGCACGCAATCACACGCAATACGTTCTGTCTGGTCGTTTCGCGGATTCTTGCGAATCAAAAACGCCGGATCAAGCAAAGTACATGATGAACCTTCGGGCAAAAAAGTTTTCAGCGGGTTCCTGGACAACAGCAGGATCAACTGCGGTGGAGCCCAAAAAATATTATCGGGTACGCCAAGTTCCATGGCGTGTGCCAAACAAGCGTCCGGATAGAGTTCGCCAACCGACGAAATCAAAAGCGGAGCAGGCCACTGCATATATTCGGAACGATAGGCAGGAAGAAGTATGCTCCCTCGCATGGCCTTGCCGTTGGAAACCAGCAGACCATCGCTTGCTTCCATACGAATCAAGTTGGGTTTTTCAAATACCACCGAAGCGTTGCGCCGCTGATACGCTGTCTTTTTACGACCGTCAAGCGTGATTTCATACAACGATTCCACATACGCCTCGTCCGAATAGTATTTCGCTTTGGCATACGTATCAAGCATTCGTCGCAAAAGCTTATCGGAAGTAAGCCCCTTTTCCGGAAGAATCTTTTCCGGTTCCACCCGGGGCTCTGACGACTTGCCCGGCGAAGGTTCGGCAGAAGTGGTCGCTGTCGGCCCGGGCGGCTGCAAACTCGAATCTCCTTTTTGTGATGTCTTGCCGCAACCGGATGTCCACAACAAGACACACAGCAAGACAAGGAACAAAAAAATGATTCTGTTCCCGTCGCTGAAACAAGCAAAACGATTTGTTTCCGTCTTTCGCATACAAGCACCTCCGGTACGGGCGGCAGTCCGAACGTTCCGAACACAAAATCTCTTATATATAATTATAGTATATATCAGGGATTATTACAAAAAAGGGTCTTGAGGAAAAGTTTTTGACAAAATCCGCTCGACACTCGATTCATCACGTGTATAATGAATAAATCTTTCCGGTTTTGGCGCCTTCACAGGTATTTCGGCCAAATCGGTACTGGTAAAACCAAAGAACTTTTTTCGTATTGCTTCTTTGATTACAGTGTTTTTTATCAACAATTACAGGGAGAAAAGCAGATGAAACGACGAGATTTTTTCAAAAATTCAGGTTTACTGGCCTCTGCCGCCGGGTTGACAATTGCCTTGGGCAGTGAAACTTACGCAAAATCCCCCACGATTGCGCCTATTTACGCCGGAAAAACAGGGCTTCCCTGGACAACCGAAGGCAAACACTGGGGTAATGATCCTGTTGAGCATTTCACAACATACTACCCTGATTTCGCTGACAATAATATCTGGATTCGTAAAGACAACCAGGTCCTTACGACCTACCGAACCGGCGCCAATCAAAAATATCCGTATTTTTACCCGCTCATCGGCCCGGTTTCCCGCGTTTCCGTCACCGCCGAATCGGCGCAGCCCTGGCCGCATCATCGCGGGGTTTTCCTCGGACTGGACAAGGTCAATGGCGGTAATTATTGGCAAATGACCCGCAACGACGGTCAGGTTTTGAGTCAGGAAATCAAAATCATCGCCGCCACAACGGATCGCGTCGAATTCACTAACCGCTGCATTTGGAAAAAGCCTGATTCCGCTCCGATCATCGAAGATACCCGGCGATATGTTCTCGAATGGAAACAGCCCGAATATTATACCCTCGACTTGTGGTACTCCATGAAAATGCTCGCCGATGTCGAAATCAAGAAGACAAATCACGGCTTTTACGGTGTTCGGGTCGAACAGGACCTCTGCCCTGACGGCGGCGGTGCCATGCTGAGTTCCGAAGGTGGAAAGTCACAGAAAGAAACCGAAGGAAAACCGGCCAACTGGATCGCCTTCTACGGAAAACGTCGCTTTAATCCGGCAATCACCGAAGGCGTCGCCGTTTTCTGCCCTCCCGGTCAATTCGGTCCGTTTGAACGCTGTCCCTGGTTCACTCGTGATTACGGCAATATTTCTCCCATGCCGTTCAATTACGTCGAAAAGGATTATGTATTCAAATTCCCCAAAGACTCAAAACTCGAAAAGAATTATCGAACGGTCGTTTTCGCGGGTACTCCTGCCGATATTGACCTGAACGGACTTTGGAACGATTTTTATAAAAAAGCCTGATAATTCAATACCGAAACAAGTACGTATTTTAAGCTAATATATCGATTTTATATTGGCTTAATACTAATTGTACCGTAATACTTAAGCTCTTGGTGTCTCACACCCCGTTTACCTTCAGAAAACGGGGGGATACAAACCGCACAACACGAAAAATCAAGTAAAACCGGTATAACACATATTATTTATAGTTATATTTATATAACCATAACCCCAATCAATTTCATGAGAAGGTTGCTATGAAAGATTTCGAACCCTCGGCGAACTTTGGTGTTACTTTTGACGATGTGCTTCTTGAACCTCAATACAGTACTGTCGTGCCATCCGAAGTGGACGTAAAAACCAAATTAACTAAGAATATCACACTCAATATTCCGCTAATCAGTTCCCCAATGGATACTGTTACAGAACGGTGCATGGCCATTGCTCTCGCCCAGGAAGGAGGGTTGGGAATCATTCATAAAAACCTCCCCCCCGCGGTGCAGGCTGAAGAGGTCGCTCAGGTTAAACGGACCGCAAACGGAATTATCAGAAATCCGGCGACCATTACTCCGGATACCCCTGTCCGGGTTGCCCGGGAACTCATGGAACAGCATAGCGTTTCCGGGATCCCGATCATTCTTCCCGATCGCAGTTTGAAAGGGATTATCACAAAGCGAGACCTCCGATTTCTGGAAGATTGGGACGTGCCGGTTTCAGCGGTTATGACGTCTACAAACCTTGTAAAAGCAACAGGACATGTAACGCTTGAGCAAGCTGAGAAAATTTTAATGGAAAAAAAGGTCGAGAAACTCCTCCTTACGGACGATAATAATAGATTAACAGGACTAATCACTATCCGTGACATCGATATGATGAGGCGATACCCCAATTCCTGTAAAGATAGCGAAGGTAGATTAAGAGTGGGTGCCGCGGTCGGTGTTCACGATTATGAGCGAGTTGAACGCCTCATTAACGAAGGCGTTGACCTGCTCGTTGTGGATAGTGCCCATGGTCATTCGTTGAATGTGATCGAAACAATTCGAAAAATCAAACAACAATACACGATTGACGTGGTGGCCGGGAATGTTGCGACAGCCGAAGGTGCCCTGGCACTGGTTGACGCGGGCGCAGATGCCGTCAAGGTGGGAATCGGACCTGGTTCGATTTGCACGACCCGGGTCGTTTCCGGGGTGGGTGTTCCCCAAATTACGGCGATTCAGCGAGCGGCGCAAGCCGTGGCCGATGCCGATGTTTCGGTCATTGCCGATGGCGGTATTCGTTTTTCAGGCGATATCGTTAAAGCGCTTGCCGCGGGTGCCCGAGTCGTAATGATCGGCAGCCTTTTTGCCGGTTTGGACGAAGCGCCCGGCGAAATTATCCTGTATCAGGGGCGAACCTTTAAGGCGTACCGTGGAATGGGTTCCATGGGTGCCATGGTTCGCGGATCGAGTGACCGCTACGGCCAAAAAGGTCGGGCAGCCGGTAAACTCGTTCCCGAAGGAGTGGAAGGGCGAGTCCCTTATAAAGGGGCGCTAAGTCCTTATGTATATCAGCTCGTGGGCGGTATTCGTGCCGGCATGGGCTATTGTGGGACGGAGACAATCGAAGATTTGCGCAAGCATGCGAAATTCATCCGAATTTCATCCGCAACCGTTCGAGAAAACCACCCACACGATATCGCGATTACGCAAGAAGCCCCCAATTACAGCGTAAGCGCCGATTGCGATTGAGCGTAAAAACATGTCCGGTTTCGCGGTCAAAAACGAAACCGCATGAAGTTATATGATTTTTCCACGGAAGGAAAGATTTGATATCCCGATATTGACTTCCCTTTTTTCGCAAGGCTCCACAAGGCCGCTGTGTTCGCGAAAAAGGGACTATCGGTATCGGCAAACAGGTAAGGAGACCCGATATGACCAGCCGGTTTACAATTGCAATGAATACTGCCGAAAAAGGCGCGTATTCCATACTGTTCCCTTTATTGATCTCGGTTGGCGTTGTCTTGTTGGCAAGCCCGCTTTTCGCTCAGGAACAATTGCCCGTTGGAAACGGCAATACCTCTCTCGTTATGACTTCAACCGGTGACGCGACTCTCCTTTGGAAAAAGCCGCAGTCGAACACGAAATCCGAGCTGTCTCTGTCTGACGCTCGCCCGGCGACCACAAACGCTTCTCCGTTGAGTTCTCCGGAAAACCTGCAGGCGCTCCTTTCTGCCGATTCTGTACGTGCTCCCGAAACAACGACGGCCGCAACCCAAGAAGGTCAAGTCCGACTTGTTCGATATGCTACACAAGATGCTCCCGGCACGTTGGCCGCGCCGGTTCCGTCTCTGAACAAACCGGCCCTGTCTGATCCCATTCCGCAAACCCCGGCTTCAAACCCGTTGGCACAACAGGCGCCGGCTTCAAACCCGTTGGCTCAACAGGCGCCGGCTCCAAACCCGTTGGCTCAACAGGCCCCGGCTCCACTCAATCTTGGAAATCCCCTCGGTACAGAAGCCATTCCTGTTCCCCGTCCCAATATAGCGCCACTGCGGCCCAATGCCGCAAATGCCCCGCGAGGCAAAGCCGAAACCTACGTCGATACCTGTCCCGATCCGAAATCATTGCCAAAAATTAAAGACCTCTCGTATAAAGTCGTACCGCAGCCGGGCCAGTTCCCCGAAAGTTGCCCGCTTCCCGATGAAGTCTATTATCGCAAGGCGCCGACACCGGTCACGTTCCAGTGGAAAGCTTCCTGCCTTTGTCACAAGCCTTTGTACTTCGAAGATGTCCAACTTGAACGATACGGCCACACCTCCTGCCCCATCCTTCAACCGGCGATTTCCCGTGTCTGTTTTTGGTTGACAATCCCGGTTCTGCCGTACTTCATGGGCGTGAACCCCCCCAACGAATGCGTGTACGAACTTGGTTATTATCGCCCGGGCAGTTGTGCTCCACACATGCTCAGCCCGTTGCCCCTTTCGCTTCGCGGTGGTTTGATGCAAGCTGGAGCGGTGGTCGGAGCAGCCTACCTGATACCGTAAACTTCAGTTGATTTTATGACTCCATTTGACCCTGTTGGTCACGATAAAGCGACCACCAGGGCCTTTTCATATCCAGACGGCTCACAAAACAGCAACGGCCGCGAGTCATGTCGCTTCTTGTATCGGTGAATAAAAGAGGATTGTCTGATCCAGGTCACGTCTGTTCCAATAAAATCCGTGTGACCAATAAAGACAAATCAATGATCAAGACGACGTTTAACAAGATATTCTTGTATGACACTCTTGCCAAATGTGCGCATTTCATAGATGGACAGTCCACCGTTTTCCAAAAGATCAGAAAAGATCGGTGGATCGTTCCCAAAAAAGCAATAGAGCGGAGGACACGGGGCTCGAACCCGCAACCCCTTTCGGGGCACCTCATTTCCAATGAGGCCGCTAACCATTCGCTTATCCTCCTGATTTTCATTTTATTATATATGATAAAAGAAAACACGCAAGGAAGGGCTTTTTTCTTTTTACCACCGATTCTTCGTTTTTTCCAGCCGTCAAAAAAGTGTAAAATTGAGGAACTTGCCCCTCGTGCCGTTGGATGTTGCACAACTGCTGTCGTTTGAACACGACAAGCATAAAAACGCTTGCGGAAAATCACGGCCCGCCAAAACGTTTCGATGCGTTCTGTACACCGTTTACCGTTTTCCCGATGCGGCAACTTTTTCCGACACTTGAAGAAAGGTAATATGGCGGTATAATACTAAAAGATAATATAATTTGCTTCTGCTCTCCGGGCAGGGCGTCATTTTCTTCGTGGTGGGAGCATGAAAATTACATCTAAACATAAATCGGCAATACTTGACTTCTTCAAAACCAACCTTGTGACCAAGGATATTGCTTCCGGGATACCGTCCCAACTTGCGGCCTTGCGCTGCGCGACGGATAACGAAAACGCAGAAGAATTATGGGAGCTGTGGACCAGGCTCATTGCCCAGCGAGCAGAATATCTTCATTTGAACGAGTATCTCGTCATGATCCTTTGGGGAACTCCGATCTTTTCGCGGCCCGGGAAGAAAAATATTCTGCCTGCCGATATCG
>JAQVID010000124.1:0-5781 GCA_028695865.1 Thermoguttaceae bacterium
GACGCCATGGTGTCGCTTTCTTAAAACGAAGACCAAGCGCCGGACCGCCATGGTCTTCACTGACAGTAAGACCGTCAACAGTATTGGTCAGATCGTTGGGGATGCGAATCCAGCCCTGAACGCAAATCAGTTCCCCTGTCTGAACAGATATCGGAATCTCCATCCAAATGGGAGACTGCTCCATTGCAAAAGGAAATTGCTCTCCAGCCTTGCTCACGTGAAGTCGCATGCCGGAAGCTCCTGTATGAGCCGAAACTGAATCGCAACTCACGCCGGATTTGACACCGTGCGTTGGCAACTCATAACGAATCCATTTGCCTGCGGACCACGCCTGAACACTCTCCATATCACCTCCGATAATCCGGTTTCCTCCTTCGAATCGAATCGAACCCGAATTAATCTTGCGATATGATTCCAAATACGCCGGAAGCATACTGAACGCCACCGAAACAGGCAGAACAGGCCGATTCAGTTCATTACGCGTGGCACTCTCCCAAAACTGACGTTCACGCATACGTATTTCACGTCCTGCCCGTTCGGCTTCCAGATAGGCCTGAGAATAATCTTTGTTTTCGAAATACGTTTGCGATTGCGCAATTGATCGCTTCGTTTGGGCAAGGAGTGTATCCTGCTCGCTTATTTCAAGAAGCGGTCGACTCGATCCCGAAGGAATGAGTTCGTTTTCTTTGAGATAAAGCAATTGGGCCAGTGTCTTCTCAAAAGTATCAAGCCGCATACGGGTCAGAAGAATCGCCTGTCTGGCCATCGGTTCTCCGAACATGGGAGCACTTTTGGCCATGACCTGATTGTACCATTCGGACTGCGTTAAAAAGACGAGCGAATTCATACCGATATCGTCCAAAGCAAGCCAAACGCCGCCGGCTTTCCGTGAAGACGGAACTTGTCGCAGACTGCCCGGGACAAGATAATCAGCGGTATATCCTTCGCGGACAGGGGCAATGAGCGTAACATTTTCGGCCGCGGCCTGTCCCATGGCATATTGATTGTCCCGTTCGGTGGAAATGGGCAGGAGCAGACCGGTTCTCGCCGTTTTCTGAATAATCGCGGAGATTCCAGGCTTGTTGGACGGAAGAATTTCCTCCGGTATACCGTTTGAAAACCAGGGTTCGGTCAGTTGAAGTTCCAGATTAATCAGGTTCAGAGCGGTCGCCCGATATTGAGTTTCGTGATCCGTAGCGTTCAGGGGCGAATTGGACGCAAAGAGCAGTCCATGACATCCAGCCGCCATGGACAGCCGAACCTGCTGTCGCATTTGCTCATAAGTAATAAGCGAAGGCATTTCGTCAACGGCGCCGAAAAATCGACACTGGGCCAAAAGTTGTATATCCGGTTGTGTCTGTATTTCGTTCCAATAGGCGGCCGAAGGCATACCGATCCGCGGATAATCGGCAAGCCATTTGGCGTAATCATTCAAATCAAGAGAAGTCAACAAGGGCTGACGTTTGATCAAAATCGCGTTAATTTCATTCCCGGACGTAATCTCGGAAACGCCACTGTCCACATGACATATGACAGGACGATTGTGAGAGTCAAGCGTCTTGACGAAACGACTGGCGGCGCGAACCAGATCGACATCCGAGCGACGATATGCCCCTCCCATGTCCCAAAGCAGTACTTTATCGTAATCGGCAGAAATACTTGTTCGGTTGAAATACGGCTGGACGCCAGCGGGAGCCGCGACCGGCGCCGGAGCTTGTCCGAAACCGGTTTGACTCGAAACAGTCTCCTGCCCGACCGGCGGTCTGACAATGAGCCAAATATCGACCGTTTTGGCTTCTTCCAGCAGAGCGGCCGACGGGGCTCGTTTGACCCAAACGGCATTGAAGCCTTGCTCTTTCAGGAACATAAGAGGCTCATTTTGATACTCAATCGCGCGGATGCCATACGAGGGTATATCGCCGACACTCAGAACCGAACCGTTAAACTGAATCACTCCGACCGAAGGCTTGGCCGTGGTCATACTGGAATAGGCGACGGCTTCACTACTGGTCTGGAGTGTTCCGCTTCCGGAGATGATTCCCGAATTTCCATCCTGTCCCGGCTGTGAATAATTCACCGCCAAAACACGATCGGACTTACCGTTTGCGTTCGTTGCGTGATAACCGACTTGGCCAATTCCGCTTGCGGGCTCTCCGGCTTGCGATTCCCAATCACGAAAGCGAAAATGTTCCGGGTCTGTGTCCGGAAACGTCGCCGCGTACATGTTGTCGCGAAACTGGTCAAATGAATATTGCGGAGCCTGACGCGAATAGGGCGAAATTCGTGTTTCTTCCTTTTTTTGTAAACCAAACGGCTCTTTTCCCAAATAATATGAAGTACTGTATTGCGTGTCGGGAAACACAGGAACTTCCGAAAACGTTAAACGAAATGCCAAGAGGTTCACCGGATTGAATTGCGCTGCCTGTTCAGATCGTTTGAGTACTTCGTATGACGCCGGAAGGTGCTCGGCACATTCAATGTCGTCGACGTAAAGGGTACACTGCCCGCCGGTTCCTTCCGCCAAAAGCACAATTTGTCTGATGTATGCTTCGGTCGTATCAATATTGATTTTCTGTTCGGAACGAGCCGACTGAACCATTCGTTGAAACGGCTTGCGAAATCCGCTTTCGAAAGCCATTCGTTCCCAGCTTCCTATCTTGGTATACTTTTTCGCGGGGACAAGAAGTGTGACCGGCTTACCGGTATCGGGTCTTAACGAACGGGGAAAAACAACCAAAACGCCGAAAGCAATCCCGGGCCGATCGGCGCAAAGCCACAGCGAAGGCCCCACATCGTCAATGGCGATAGGATAGTCGAGATAATGTCCCAGAACGAGATATCCTTTTTCGGAGAACCGTACCGTAAGACGCTCGCTGCGACTGCCGGTGTACGAATTTTCGCTCGTTCGCTGATGATCGACAACTTCGACATTGTTCTTTCGATAAAGATATCGCCAACTGACCCCGGTCGATTCGAATCGTTCCGACCATCCGATATTTTCCTTGCCGCGGCCCGTTTTTTTCGCTTGCGATCCTGTTTCGAACGGCGGGATGGTAATTGCCCCGGGCTCTTGCGCAAACAGGAATGTTGTGAAAAGAAGAATCATCGTCAATGCAAGGGCGTACCCCAGGAGTATCCTTGCCGTTTGCGACGACAAGAAATTCCTGATCAACCAGGCTCGGATGCAAGTATGATTCGTAAAAGAGTCGGCCATGATCGTCGGGAAATCTCCTTCATGCCAACTCGGGACTAGCAGCGATTTCCTGTGCCAGTCGGGAATATTCGTCTCCATGCCCAATGAGTCGAAACAGACGCGAATCGTTCCCGGTAATTTCGATTGCAATGTCCAATCGTTCCGGGGGAAGTACTCGTTCAACACGCTCCGACCACTCGACGAACGACAAACCATCCGCGTAAAAATATTCTTCAGGTCCCAATTCGATAAATTCATCTTCATCGTGAAGACGATAGGTATCGAAATGATAAATGGTACGACTGCCGTGGTATTCGCGAATGAGTACAAACGTTGGACTTCCGGTATCTTGCGGTGCAATGCCACAGGCCTGCGCGACGGCGCCCACCAAATGCGTCTTGCCGGCACCAAGCGTACCGATCAAACCGACGACAGCGCCGTCGGGCAAAAGTTTGGCCAAGACGCGTCCCAGTCGCATGGTATCGGTTTCGGATTTCCCTTCAAAGAACGGAAGATCACGCGGTTGCGATTCGTTCATGTCTCTTCCTTTCCTCAATAATAAACCCGGGTACTCTCTTCTTTCACGAGCAGTTCCATGTCGTCAGAACTGACCTGAACTTTAATTCGATGATCGCCCGGCTTGGAGCAGACGGCGCGAATACGATAAACAGCTTCTTTCTTCGGGTCAAGCGAATCAAGCCGCTGGAACGTAACCCCCTTACCGTTTTCGTGAAACGCGGTCGGACCATCAGACGCAATGATTTTCATTTCCGCCGGAATCAGAATCGACATATTGATATTGGTCGATGCCTTGGTACCCCGATTGGAAATGCGAACTTCGTAAACGGCTTCCTTACCGACCTCAACCGGATCGGTCAACGACCGGACTTCGTAAGCCAATGCCGCCAGACCGTCTATGGTTATGTCTTGAGTGACCTCGGCAGCCAAATCATTTTGGCCCGTACCGCGAAGGACAATTCGACCGTTGCCCGGCTGAACCGGCTTAACGACCAGTTCCAATTCTCCCGGAGGAAGATTTTGCGGAAGCTCAACCAGTTCCCAACAAACGACATGCTTTTCTTTATTGTATTCCCCCAAATTATTCGTGCGAACAAACTCAACGTTTTTGGGGAGTTCGGCGACAAGTTGGATGTTTTTGGCGACCGCTGTACCGGGATTGTGTACCTTGAGCAGATAAGTTGCTTCGCGATCAAGATACCGCGTTTTTGCTCCGGCGATTTCCAGTTGCAATTCCGGCGACGTGACCGTAATCGGCGTTTCCCGTTCCTCGACAAGTCCGTTATCCGCTTTGACCGACAAATGATTGATCGCCTTGCCCGGCTTAACGCCTTTGAGCGTGAGAACCAGTTGTTTTGATTCCTGGGGCGCAATCGTTTGTATCTTGTTATCGAGTACTTTTCCTCCCGGGTGGAACAACTCTTCGGGAATCGTCTCCAACAGAACAACTCCGTTTGCCGTGCCTGTCCCTGTGTTCGAAATCACAATTTCCAATGTGAATTCGCCGCCAATAACAATTTCCGGCGGAGCTTTGACGTCCAAATGAAGAACAGGCTTGGTACTCTTCGTTCGGGCAGATGCTTCGGCACTGAACGTGATCGCGGCCACAGACCCCAATTCGCCCTCTTCTTGCGGAACGAAAACATATTTGAATTCTTTCTGCTCGCCCGGGCCAAGATCAAACGGCTTCCATACAAGTTCACCATTGCGCCCCGGCTCAACCTTCGGAGTCGTCGAAACCAAAACCGTTCTGGCAGGAACCTGATCCCGAAGCGTGATGCCTTTGGCTGTGCCTTTTCCGGTGTTCTTGACAATAATACGAAACGTTTCTTCCCGGTTCACCTGGACCTCTTTCGGAGCAATCTTTTCCAATACGATCGACGCTTCTTGAGCCCCTTCCATTTGACTGGGACCAGGACGACCTTGCCCCATCATGCCCGGTGCGGCTTGCGACGCCGTATCAGAAAGCGATCCAGGTGCCTTGGCTACTGGGCCTGTGCCCGGCGCGCTACCTGCTTTCGGCTGAATCGGATCAAGCCCCGTACCTGGAACGAGTCCCGGGAAATTCGACTTGGTCGGTCGAACAAAATCAGGTGTTCCCGCCGTGAGTCCACTGTTCGAACCAGACGACATACTACCACTGTTTTTATTATTATTTGACGTTTGCGGCAAGTTCGCTGCCGGTCCCGACTTGCTGTTTCCGGAAGACGCAATCGAAGGTACTGCCGTTTCGGGCCGGATCGACATGGGCGGCGTGGGCGGAACCGGACTGGCCATCGAACTTTGCGGTTTTTGCGTGCCTTGCGGCAATTCCGTTGGCGCCGCGGGTTGACCAAGAGGAAGAGGAGTCGCCGGCACGGGCGTTATGCTTCCTGGAGTCATTGTATTGGAACCGTTCCCTGAAATGACGGGAAAGTCCGGCTGTTCGGGAATCGTGGACCCCGACGCCGCGCCGGGAGCCGCTCCCGGGTTCGATGAACTTGTGTCCGAGACGGACGATATATTATTGGGTGCCGACGACAGTGGTGCAACAGTTCCCGGAGTCGGGATTTTTGCCGGCGCGTTGGACA
>JAQVID010000124.1:5791-7723 GCA_028695865.1 Thermoguttaceae bacterium
GGACAGACTGGAACCAGCAGGCAAAGGAGTCACGGCCGCTGGGGAAGCTCCTGCCGACTGCGTTCCTTCGGCTGTTTTCTTTGTTGTCAAAGAAGAAGGAGCTGAAAGCGCCGGAATGGGCGATCCACTCCCTTTTTTCTGTTCTTCCGTCAACGAGACCGACGCCATGGGCCGGGTAATAACGCCGTCCGACGAGGTGACAAGTTCAGACAATCGAATTCCGGTCGCACCTGGCCCTGTGTGCTGTACGGTTCCTTCGCTTGAAACGCCTTGATTATTCTGAACATTTTGAGAATAGGATATACCCGGGGATGTCCCATTTGCCTGACGTAATACAGGAAAACGGGCCCAACAGCATACTCCTGCCACCAAGGCAAGAAAACATATTGTTGTAAACGTTTTATGAATCGTTATCCGTCTCATTGTATGTTATTTTTCCAAAATGATGATTATTGTGTTTCAAACCAACATTGTTCGGTTGTTCAATAAGAAGGAATAACAATATTTCGCGTTGGAGGAAAGGGCAATTTGCCGATTTTTCGCTAAATCAACCAAAAAAACCTGCTTGCAAGGGTCACGCGGGACCGGAATCAGAGAGTGTTGCTACTCATTCGAACCGCACTGGCCCTCATTGCGCTCGTTTCACTTGCTCCATATACGAGCTTGATGAATTTTCATCATCCCCCAAATCAAGGTCCATAACGACCAAAAAAGCCCGTTTAGGAAGGTGTCAAATAAATATTAGTCAAATAAATATTAAACGCGATGATCGTTCATTTTGCGCGAAATACTGTCCTAAAGTTCATTCCCATGAACTGCTTGCCCACAGAATACCCTGCTTGGTAAAATTTTTACAGAGGAAAAAGAGTTGTTTCGCCGTTATTCTTCACGCACAATACCTATTTTACCTGGCTTAGCATTTTAAAATAGGGAAATTATTCGGATTTTATCGATTTTTCCGAAAGTGTTGGTATTATTTGGTCGAAAATACAGATAGATGAGATTTTGAGTCAAGCTCACTGACGTTTCCTCATTTTCCACAGGCAAACGTGCAGCAAAACAGGAAAATGAAAAGTCGGTAATAAAAAACTTCTTTTCGAAGGAAATTCAAAAGAGGAAAAGGAACATGATGGACGCGAAGAAATTACAAAGCTGGTTTGAAACACCGGAACTTGTCTCCACAATGGCTTTGTGCAAGCAGAAAACCGGACGAAACAATCACCAAAAATCATTTACCGGAATTCTGTTGGGGAATGATAAAAAGGTGTTTCGAATCGGTCTTGGTCTGATTTGTTTGGCACTGATCATTCCGTCCGCGTTTGGCCAGGCTCCGACGAGCAGCCAAGCGACAACGCCTTGGACGAACAGCGATGGTCAGGCAGTGAGTCGTGTGGAAGAGCCGTCGTCCATGACGTCTGTTCCTTCTTCCCAAGGATACAATGGCATCAAGACAACGGAATTGACGATCACACCGATGCAGATGGATACCCCTCCGATTCGTTTGACGCAAGGAGTCGTCGCCAGGGAAAACCTGCCGCAAGCCGCAACGAAAGAAGCAGCGAAGCAAGTTTCGCTTCCTGCCGAACAAGCGGCTTCTGAAGCACCGGCAAACGCTCCGCGTCTGGCGCAGTCGTCCGGAATTCCGCAACCAGGCAGCCGCGACCGGACAAGTCAATTCCTGCCGCCTGATTCGGCTCTCCTGCAGCCTGGTATGCAGCCTCAGGAAGGTCAATCGCGCGAACGTAAAATGACACTTCCTGACGGACGTGAAATTGATCTGTCCAAAATGGATAGCGTCACCATTCCGCAAGATAACAGAATGAATCCCGTTCCCACGCAGCCGTTGCCTCCAAATAATTCAAATCATAATGTGCCCGGTACAACAACCGATCCGGGACTCGGGCCTAATCCGGTCAAGAGTCCCATTATTGC
>JAQVID010000125.1 GCA_028695865.1 Thermoguttaceae bacterium
TTTCGGGGCGTCTTTGGCCAATTCGTCGTAAACAGCTTTGGCCATGGTGGGTGTGAAGTCCTTCGAAGCCAGACCGTAACGACCGCCAATCACTTTCGGCATGGCTCCGTCCCAGCTTTGATTCAAGGCGGCAACGACATCGAGATAAAGCGGCTCGCCCAGCGAACCGGGTTCTTTGGTCCGGTCGAGAACGGCGATCTTTTTGACCGTCTTCGGCAGTGCCGCACAGAATGCCTTGGCACAGAATGGACGGTACAAACGAACGTTGACCATACCAATCTTCTTGTCGTTTCCGACAAAATCGAGATATTCTTCAACAATACCGCTTCCGCTGGCCATAACGACAATAACGTTTTCGGCATTGGGATCACCATAGTAATCGAACAGGTGATACTGGCGGCCGGTCAAAGCGGCGAACTTGTCCATGTTCTTTTGGACGATCCCGGGCACAGCGTCATAAGCGGCATTACAGATTTCACGAGCCTGGAAGTAAACGTCCGGATTTTGGGCAGAGCCGCGGAGCACCGGATTACATGGATTAAGAGCATGATTACGGAACGCTTTGATTGCTTCCATATCGAGCATGGCGGCGACGGTTTCGTCGCTGAGTTTTTCCATTTTATTGACTTCGTGGGAAGTACGGAAACCGTCAAAGAAATGAATGAACGGAATCTTGGCTTCATAAGTTGAAGCGTAAGAAATAAGGGCTGTATCGTGCGTTTCCTGAATCGTACCGCCGCAGAGCATGGCCCAACCGGTGGAACGGGTAGCGTAAATATCGCTGTGGTCGCCAAAGATTGAAAGGGCATGAGCCGCAACGCAACGGGCTGAAACGTGGAATACGGTCGAGGTTCGTTCACCGGCGATCTTGAACATGTTCGGGATCATCAGAAGCAGACCTTGGGACGCGGTAAATGTACAGGTCAACGCTCCACCCTGAAGTGAACCGTGAACGGCTCCGGCGGCTCCCGCTTCGCTTTGCATTTCCACCACGTGCGGTATGGTTCCGAAAATGTTTTTCTTTCCCTTGGCGGCCCAATCGTCGGTCAATTCACCCATCGTCGAAGACGGTGTAATCGGGTAAATCGCCATGACTTCATTGCAAAGATGTGCTACCAATGAGGCAGCTTCATTTCCGTCACACATGACAAAGCTTTTTTCACTCACGACATTTCTCCTATTGCTCTTTTACATAGCGGAATACTTGCGACGATCTTGACGCGAGAGTATTCCCGGTTAAAACAATACTATAAAAAATTGTCTTCGCAACGATAGCCTGACCACGATTATTTTTACATCGCGCAGGAGACCGAAGGAAAACTGTTACACGCTTATTTGGTGTTTTCCCGGAAAGCGTTCTTCCCCATGGGAGAAAAACTCCCCAAGAGAGAAAATCCCCAACATAAATATTCTATATATCATAACAGATTTACACCCTATCGACAAGCACCCCCAACGCAGCCGGAGAGAGCAGAACAGCTTTTTGGGGATAAGACAGTTGTGAATAGTGCAGCGATAAAACAAAATCGCACACACTATTGGTAAATAACACTGGTAAACAGGTTTTTATCTGAATTTATCTGTGAAAACATAAACTTGGAACTGATTTTGGACATCTTTCGTTGAAGAAACATCCCGTTGTTTTCGGCAATTTTAGAGTTGTTTTTTGAGGTGCTGTCGAATCTTTCTTCCTGAACTGTTTGATTGATGATTGTCACTTACATTGTGTACATGTCTGGTACTAACCGGTTCGTTATTTGCATGTTGTATTTGTAATCGAATATTCTCAAAATATTTCGTCTGATCAATTGACTTGCCGATGTTTTTCTGTTAGATTCGTATTATTGGTTTTTGCCTGCGGATTCTGTTAGTTTACGCTATCGAGACAGACCGGTATTGAAACAAGGAGAAAAAATGATTGTTAAACAACTGATTGGAAAATTGACCTTAAAAACCGTTTTTCTGATGACGATGGCCGTATTGCCGGTGGTTACCGCTACCGCTTGGAGTCAGGAGCTTTGGACGCCTCCCCAAATCAAAATGATTGACTTGTCGTGGTCAAATCCGACGGTCGATTTTCTCGCCAAGAATGTTCAGGACATCGAAAAAAGTTGTCCCCTGGATGGTGTGACTGTTCGTTTCGGCGGAATCAACGCCGAGACCGGGAAGAAATTTATTGCCTCCGGTGCCATGAATAAGAGTCCTTGGAAATACGAATCGTTTCAAAAGGATATCGAGCTTTACAAGACAATCAAATTTACGAAACTGACCGATAATTTCTTCTATACAACCGTTAGCCCGGGCAACGCCGAATGGTTTAGCGACGCCGATTGGGCCGCCGTCTGCGGTAATTACGGTATTGCCGCCCGCATTGCCAAAGAGACCGGAATGCGTGGAATTTGTTTTGATATTGAAGAATACGGGATAAAATTCTGGGATTTTTCCACGATCAAAACCGGTCAATCTTATGAAGACGCGTACAAAATAGCGCGCAAACGCGGTCAGGAATGGGGCAAGGCTGTTTTCGCGGCCTATCCGGAAGTTGCCGTTCTGGCCCTGCACATGATGTCATACGGAAACAAGGCGACTTCATTGACGGTACCGTTTTTCAATGGTGTTATGTCGGTTATGCCCAAAACGGCAACGCTTCACGACGGCCTGGAAAGCGCAAGCTATCACGCCAAACAGGCGACCGATTACGACCGGATGATGACCTTGCTTTATCGACAATATCTCAATCGCGTGGAAAAATCGAATCTGGATGTTTACAGAACGCAGGTCAAAATGGCACCTGGTTATTATTTGGATGGAATCTATCCGACCAAAAAAGAGTCGTATTGGCACCGTATTCTTGTTTCCGAGATCAAGGATGACCCCAACGGTTTTCTGCGACGTATTTTGATGTCCGGGGTTAAGGTCGCGGACGAATTTGTTTGGATTTATGGTGAAAAAGGCGCTTGGTGGAAAGGAACTTCTTTTCAAACCTGGGAAGAGCGGTCGCCCGGTATTACTGCCGCGGTGCTGTCTGTCAAAGACCCTTATTCGCTTGATCTTTCCACTCGTGTGAATTTGATGAAAAATCCTGAATTCAAAGAAAAGAAGAAAAACTGGTCTTTTTGGCAAATTGAACAGGAGAAAAAAGGAACTACAGTGCCGGGCAAAGGTTTTGAACAAGAAGGTCTGCTCAAAATTCAAGGGGTGACCAGTGGCTGTTTTACTCAGCAGATTGCGGTTGAGCCCGGGAAAACGTACCTGTTCCGTGTTACTGCCCGATACGAAACAGCGACTTCCGGCTTCTGCTCCGGAACCATCGCGTTTATGGATAAAAACAAGGTCTGGAACAATATGTCGGCCAAGCAAAACATGATGTTCATGCAAAAAGAACAGGGAGCCTGGTCGACGAAATTGATCTGTTTTACTGTCCCGCAAGATTCGTATTTTGCTTCCGTTCAGATGGGCGCAAACAATCTTGGAAAAGACGGAATCGTTGCTTTCCAAAACATTGCGCTTTATGAGCTTTGATATGCAAGTGTCTGGCGAGGATTTATTCAAGAGTGACTTGATATGTTTGGATATTGTTTTCATACATAAAAGACACTGAATGACAACCTCGCCTGCCGATTTCGTCTGCTGATTCATTCGTACAATAAGGAACGAAACGATGAGTATTTTTTGCTTTCGATCGAATGCGGTTTTCCGTCCGTTCGTTGGGGTGATTGGCGGTCTTATCCTGGGGTCTTTCGTGTTCTGCGGTTGTTGTCAGGAATGTTCTACCGGGACCCCGAATTCTGTTAAGCCGGCCGAACAAACCAAACCCGCACCCGCGGACCAGGGTAATGAAAATGTCCCAAATACTTCGCGACGCGAAACGTCTCCGGTTCAAACGATACCCGAAGAGATAAAAAAGGACACGGTTAAAAGTGATGTACCGGTCACGCTGGAAACGTGTGGTGCCAAAGTCGATTTCAATAAGGACGGAACGGTCAAGGCAGTCGATTTTTCCAGCGCGAAACTTTCGGCGGACTCGGTTTTTAACGAGGCCGATCTTGTGAAATTGAGCTCTGCCCGGGTGGTACGCGGAAGCGGCCCGATCTTTCCGGCTGTCTTTAAGGCGTGCGGTTCCATGAATCGTTTGACTGAATTTCTTTGGACCCAGCCGGCGGCCGACGCAAAGAATTTCGATTTTTTCTCCTCAAAGAGCGAATTGAAAAAAATTCGGTTGACCGGTTTGAAGACCGATTCCGTTGCCCAAGTCGTGAAAACACTGGGGACCGTTACGGTACTGGCTGACTTGGATGTAAGCGGCACATCGCTTGGCGATACGGACCTGGCCCAGTTCGCTGTCGGAGGTTTTACAAAACTTGTCCGACTCAACTTGTATCAAACCGGAACAACTGATCGCGGAGTCGAGTCGCTCGTTCCATTGGCAGGGCAACTTGTCTGGCTCAATCTGGACGCGACAGCCGTTACCGACGCGGGCTGCAAGCATATCGCGAAATTCACAAGTTTGACTTTTTTGCATTTGGGACGGACTGCGATTTCCGACGTGTCCGCCGGGACAATTGGTTCGATTTCTTCCCTGAAAAAACTGCATGTAACGCGTACCGCCATGACCGCCAAAGGCTTTGATGTGCTCAAGGAAAAACTTCCGGGGTGCGAAATTGTAACCGTGGCCGCCGATCAGGAAAAGAAATAATCCGGAAAAGTTGCTCCCAAAAGAAAATATCCGACGTAAGACCGTTTTTTTACCGATGCTTCCGTTTTTGGCGATTTACTCCCCGTTTACCTTCGGAAAACGGGGAATTCAGGTCGCACAACACGAAAAGCAGTAAGACCGTTTTTTTACCGATGCTTCCGTTTTTGGCGATTTGCTCCCCGTTTACCTTCGGAAAACGGGGAATTTCAGGTCGCACAATACGAAAAGCAGTAAGACCGTTTTTTTACCGATGCTTCCGTTTTTGGCGATTTGCTCCCCGTTTACCTTCGGAAAACGGGGGAATTCAGGTCGCACAACACGAAAAGCAAGTAAGACCAATACAGGACGCGGCGATTGTATTTCTCCAGAGCAGAGAAAGTTGCCGCGCTTAACTTAATTGCAAGACTCAATTTTTTACAGGACCCAAAGGTGTATTTATGAAGAGACATTTGATCCTTTTGACCGCAATGACAGCCTTGTTGACGGCGTTTGCTTTTTCATCGCTTTCAGCACAAGAGGAAGGCTTCGTTTCGCTGTTTAACGGGAAAGACCTGACCGGCTGGAAAGGCGACCAATCAATCTGGAGCGTTGAAAATGGAGCTATTGTCGGTAAAACGACAAAAATCCCGTACAATCATTCGCTGGCGTACAAAGACGAATTCGGCGACTTCATTCTGCGTTTCGACTACCGCTTGGCCGACCCCACTGCGGGCAACTCCGGTTTTTATTATCGCGGTTGGTATCTGAATGATTCCAAACCGTATCAGATGGGCGGCTATCAGGCCGACTTCGACTCGAAGGCAACCTATTCGGGTATCGTCTACGGGGAATCGCTTCGCGGGATTCTTGCTCTTCGAGGAACAATCTCTTATATTGGCGATAATCACAAGCCGGTCGCTATGGAGCAGTTTGCCCAAAATGAAGACTTGAAGAAATTTGTTAAATTGGGAGACTGGAATTCTTACGAGGTGATTGTTCGAGGTTATCTCTTCATCCATAAGATCAATGGTAAGGTCATGAGTGTTTTGATTGACGCGGATCAGAAAACCCGACGCGCTTCCGGTATGATTGGTATTCAGGTTCACGTTGGTCCGCCCATGAAAGTTGAAGTGAAAAACATCCGAATCAAGGAACTGAAATAATTCGCGTTTCGTTGTGACGCGTCGTTGCCAGAGCCGCTTGGGAGCCCTTTATTATGAATCGTTCGCCGATTTATCAGCAGGTTACGCTTGGTCGTGACAAGTTGCTCAATCCTCCGCCGGAAGGAACATTTCGACCTGATATTCCTGTTTTGTTGCTTCCCGCGGCGGGGCGGGCGATTGTCTCCGGTGGTGCACCTTGCTGCGTGGAGCCTGTGCTCGGGCTGCCGCTCATACGGCATTCGATCGACGCGTTTCGTCAGGCTTGGCCCGGGGCTCCGGTCGTTTGCATCGTCGGTCAAGACAGTCAGCGTGTGGCCGATACCGTTGGCGGCGATGTCTTCTACGTTCAAACGGCAAATCCGGACGGCGGGACCGGTTGGGCAACCTATGAAGCGTTTTGCCTGCCGGAACTTTTGGAAAGCAATCCCAATATAATCATTTCCATGGGGGACCGCATTGTTCCCCGGATTATTTATGAAAAACTTCTGTCGCTTCACACGGATACGAGTGAACAAACGCAGGCCGTTTTCTCCATGACCACGGTCCAATACGACCCGCCCATGAACCGTGGACGTGGTCGAATTGTACGTGATCCAAGCGGCCGAATGATGCAAATACTTGAGGAAGAAGAAATTCTTCGCGAAGAAAACAGACTGGTTCGCAATTCACTCCTGTCTTTGACCGAAGGCAACTGCCCGATTTACGTACTGCGTGCCCGTACGTTGATCAAGTATTTGATGTTGTTGTCAAATGACAATGCGCGAAGACAATATTACTTGACCGACATTGTGGGCGAAATAGCGCGCGACGGTGGCGATATTCGCTCGATTCAGATTCGAAGTTCCCAGCCTGAATATGCCGTGCTCTGTACTGATGTGTCCGGTCCGGACGACATTGTCCGACTCGAACAGGCATTGCGATTGCAGCAAAAAGAAAATGATGAAATCGTCGCGGCTGCCCGACAGATACGGCTTGCCCGGCCGACAGGTCAAGTCGATTCAATATGCCGACAGCTTCGCGAACTGTATCGCGCAACGCAAACTCGCAAGCTCGGTTTTCGTCCGGATGAGCCGGTCGCAATTGGAATTTCAGGCGGGCGACTCCGCATTGCGCTCATGCACCCGGATATGGGACGCTTCTATGGTCCGGCATTGCAAACCCCGCTTGGCGCCGCCAGCGAGCAAGGTACAGAGCAGATTGTTCTGTGTCTTCAGGAATCGGATGATCGTCGGGTTCATCTGTTCCCGCTCAACCCGCTTTATCGCGAATCGGTTGATTCGATTCGCGCGGACGTTGACGAAATGTATCCAGGAGACGACGTTTGTGATCCGTATTCTTACGAGGAATTCGGGACGCGCATGAGTCGTCGTGTTCTTCTGGGCCTGGGATATTTCAGTGAAGAGGAATTGGAGAATCGTCGCCAACAAGGCATGCCGCTTCCTCCGCGTTCTCTTTGGGTTGAAAACAACATGCGTCGTCCTTTTTCGCTCGTCGGAAACGCAATTGCTTCTTTGCGTACCTGCCGGCATGGTGAAACCGGCAAGACAATTCAGAATGTTCTGGGACGGGATCATTTTCGTGGTCTCCGCTTGGCAAGTACAGGATCATTGCCGCAGGGCGGTTTTTCCAGTTCGAGTGCCCTGACCGTCGCGACCAAAAACGCGATGAATGTCCTGTTCAATCTTGGCTTGACGTCCGATCAGCTTGTGCAACTTGCCTGTCAGGCCGAATATGGGACCGGTGTGAGGGCCGGAGCGCTCGACCAGGCGACAGAGCAAAAGGGAGCCGCCGGCGTTGGCACGCTTTTATCGTCCAATCCCCGGGA
>JAQVID010000126.1 GCA_028695865.1 Thermoguttaceae bacterium
GGTGATTCGTTCCCGTTTACCTTCGGAAAACGGGGGCTTTAGGCCGCACAACACGAAAAATCAAGTCAAACCGGAATACTTCCGATTCCTCAATTCTCGGTGATTCGTTCCCGTTTACCTTCGGAAAACGGGGGCTTTAGGCCGCACAACCCGAAAAATCAAGTCAAACCGGAATACTTCCGATTCCTCAATTCTCGGTGATTCGTTCCCGTTTACCTTCGGAAAACGGGGGCTTTAGGCCGCACAACCCGAAAAATCAAGTCAAATCAATATAACTTCCTTATTATACCAACGAGCTGACAACCGGTCAAGATAAGAATAACCGCGGCATGGATGCAGAAGTAAGGCCCTCCAGACGCGAGCTTTGCTTTGGAATGACTCGTTCTCTGTGAATGCTTCGAATATATTAGCGGACAGGTAATAGTGTTACGGTAACATCTTGCGGGGTGAGTGCCCTACTCAATATATTCTAATATATTCATGCTTTGCCAAAAACCGCGTTCTTGACTCTCATTCCGGCGGTCGTTATAATAAACGAGTTGAGCCAGTTGCTTCGTTTGTCGGCTTTTGTTCTTTTCGTCATTACTGTTTTGTGTGAGTATTCCAGTAGTGTGACGTTAACCTTTCACCGTTTCGGAAAGTAAACGGATTGTGGAGCCCCAAAAATGAAGTACCGGCCGTATAAGGATCAATTTCTTTTTTTTTAGATTTGGGGAAAGCGGACAGGATGAAAAAGTATATTATCGCGTTAGATCAGGGAACGACCAGTTCACGAGCAATTATTTTTGACCGCAATCAACGAATCATCGCCATGTGCCAGCGGGAATTTACTCAAATCTATCCCAAGGAAGGTTGGGTCGAACACGATCCCATGGAAATATGGAGTACTCAATATGGAGTTTTTCAGGAAGTGCTGCTCAAGTCGGGAATTGCGCTGTCGGAAATCGCGGCAATCGGTATAACGAATCAACGGGAAACAATCGTCGTTTGGGATCGCCAGTCCGGGCGGCCCATTTACAACGCTATTGTCTGGCAATGTCGCCGAACAGCCGACTATTGCGAAGAGCTCAAACAGGAAGGATGGAACGATTACATTCGCGAAAATACCGGCCTGGTTCTCGACCCTTATTTTTCAGGGACCAAAGTCAAATGGATTCTTGATCACGTCGAAGGAGCAAGAGAAAAAGCGTCTCGTGGCGAACTCCTGCTCGGTACGATTGACTCCTGGCTTGTATGGAATTTGACCGAAAAAAAAGTTCATGTGACCGACAAGACAAACGCGTCGCGGACCATGCTCTATAATATTAAGGAAATGTGTTGGGACCAAACAATCCTCGACAAGTTCGATATTCCGCGGTCCATACTGCCGCAAGTGTGTGATTCTTCATGCGTTTACGGTGAAGTATCCGGAGTACCGATTGCCGGCATCGCGGGCGACCAGCAGGCGGCTCTGTTCGGCCAAATGGCTTTCGAATTTGGCGATGTCAAAAACACGTATGGCACAGGATGTTTTCTTTTAATGAATACGAAAGAACAACTTGTTTCCAGTAAAAACGGTTTGCTCACCACGATTGCAATCGGGCTCAACGGCAAAGTCGATTATGCCCTGGAAGGCTCCGTCTTCGTCGGCGGGGCGGTCGTACAATGGCTGCGCGACGGCTTGAAAATCCTCGACGACTCCGCCGATACCGATTATTTCGCTTCAAAAGTTGCCGACTGTGGCGGCGTTTACGTCGTTCCGGCGTTCGTCGGTTTGGGCGCCCCGTATTGGGACGCCTATGCCCGGGGAGCCATCCTCGGTATTACTCGCGGAACAAACAGGAATCATATCATTCGTGCTGCCATGGAGTCTGTTGCCTTTCAGACTCGCGACGTACTCGACGCCATGATGGAAGATACCGGACGCGATATTCGTTCCATAAAAGTTGACGGTGGTGCCAGTCGCAATAATTTTCTTATGCAATTCCAGGCTGACCTGCTCGGTAAAAATGTCATTCGACCATGCGTCACGGAGACAACCGCCCTGGGAGCGGCCTGTTTGGCCGGATTGGCTGTCGGATTCTGGAACGATACGGACCAAATGCGGCAGGCCTGGGCTGTTGATACCCAATTTACTCCTTACATGGATTCCGAGCAGAGGAATAAATGCTATGCCGGTTGGAAAAAAGCGGTTTCACGTGTCCGATCGAATTAACTTAAGCATAACACATGATAGATCAATGAGTTATAAAAGTCGTCCACGGCGGAAAGGGAACAAACGTCATGGAAGTAAACCGGTGTTTCATCCTTTCCTGTGTGCCATGGTGTCTCTGTAAGAGACGCCATCCTAAAGTGAATACCAATGGGTATTCCAGACCAATCAACACCACGTGACAAAAAAGCCCCTCTAACCCCTTGAAACTTTATCTATTTTATGTATATTATATAGTATTGCAAAAAAGGATGTTCCAATGGCTTTCAAAAAAGAATCGTCAGACGACCGCTCGGCATTGGCAGTGGGCTATGCTTGGAGTGTACGCATTATGACATTGGCCTTGGAAGTCGGATTATTGACCTTTGGCGGGTACTGGTTGGACGGTAAATTGAATACGCGGCCTGTTTTCGTTTTGGCTGGTTCACTGCTGGGATTGAGTGTGTTTTTCGTTCATTTGATCGGGATAGCCCGACACCCGCACGAATAATAAAATATGTAGTACTAATAAATATGTGCTTAATAAATATGGAGCCAGGAGATTGATTTTGACTTCCCCACACAAAAATTTTCCGAAAGATACAGGATTTTCTTTGTTGCGGACCCTTGGGCGCTTTACGGGATATTTCTTGCTGGTATTGATAATAGGAACTGCTATAAATTATTGTATCAATGGAAACAATTTTCTTGTCGGCTCTATAATTTGCGGGCTTATTTGTTTTTTGGCCGGGGCTCTGGCACTGATTACAACCTGGTTTGTACGCAGACGCTACGGAATTGGTTTGATCGATATGCTGGTCGCAATGATCATAAGAACCGGAATTCCCATGGTTGGTGCCCTTGTCATTTTTACGTTATTGGATAATAATATACTGAATAAGGCAATTTTGAGTTTGGCCGGATATTACTTGGCGCTCTTTCCCTTTGAGGTCAGGGCGTCCATACCGCGGAAAAAAACACGCGATTTGGACCAAAACAAAATGGTACCACACAACAAACAGGATAAACAGGACAACACGTTTTCTCATGACACTTCAGTGTCGCAGGATGAAACGAACCTATAGGACGGAAAACCATGAGTTCAGAATTGATTGACTTGAATGAACTTGGAAGTCACGTGTCCGATTCGGCTTCCTACCACCTTCCCTATTTTATGCAACAATTGCCGGACCTCCCGGCGATCCCGCTTGGCGGTGGTTATCAGTTGCAGTTGACGAAGTATATGGTCACGGAAGTCGCGGTTGGTATGCTTTTGATCTTGATCTTTGTTCCCATGGCCATGAAGCTTCGCGGCGGAAAATATCCCAAAGGACGCTTTTGGAACTTCTGGGAGGTCATTCTTCTTTACTTGCGAAATGAAGTCATTCGTCCGTCGATCGGTAAAAAAGACGCGGGTCGCTTTACTCCCTTTTTGTGGACCTTGTTCTTTTTTATTCTTTTTTGCAATCTTGCAGGTCTGGTTCCCTGGTTTGGAGTCTCTCCAACCGGTTCGTTGTCTGTCACGGCGGTCATGGCGCTCTCGACGTTTTTGGTCGTCATCGGTTCAGGCATGAAAAAATTTGGCGTCGTCGGATATTGGCTCGGGCAGGTCCCGAAAATGGAGTTGCCTTTTGTTCTGGCCGTTCTTCTCAAGCCGATGATGTTTGTCATTGAAGTAATAGGACTTGGAATTAAACACGTTGTGTTGGCCGTTCGTCTTCTGGCGAACATGTTTGCCGGGCACCTCGTTTTGGCCGTCTTCCTGGCGTTCATCGCCGCGGTGGCGGATAATTTTGTGTTGTGGCTTGGGGTAACGGCAGGGAGTCTTTTCATGAGCGTTTGTCTCAACTGCCTGGAACTTTTTGTCGCCTTTTTACAGGCATACATTTTTACGTTCCTCAGTGCACTGTTTATTGGTATGGCGCAACATCAGCATTGATTGAGCGTTGCGAAGATATTGAATTAAATATCTTGTATTTTATCGAATATTGATTGTGTGAATATTGTTAAGCAAAAGAAACGTATATTGGCGACCGGTTGCCCTGTAATCGGTCTGGTAATAAAAACAAAAGTAAGTACTACATTATGAGAGGTTTTTCGTGTCGGGTACTTCGCCGGGAGTTACGGCCAGGTGACCTGTCGGGACGGAAAACATTTCACAGTCAACCTAATTTAAGGAGATTTTTCGTGAACAAGTTCAGAACCGCCGCGTTGTTTGTTTTCGCTCTTTTCCTGGCTCCGGTTATTGCCATGGCCGCTGATGATCCGGCTGCCGCCACAACGGCCGCCGCTTCTTCCTTGAGTCTGGCTACTATCGGTGCCGGCATTATTCTGTTGGCCGCTGGTTATGGTATTGGCCAAATCGGATGTCACGCTGTTGATTCGATGGCTCGTCAGCCTGAAGCTGCCGGTAGCATTCAGACCGCGATGATTATTTCTGAAGCCCTTATCGAAGGTGTTACATTCTTCGCTCTGATTATCTGCTTGCTCAAATAGTGTGGTTTTCCGGTATTATTGCCCGGCCTTGCTCGTTCGAGGTCGGAATAACCCTATAATTTTGAACACAGGTAAGATCATGAAGCGAAATACCTTCACTGCGGGTTTGCGACGCTCCAAACTGTTCGGTATGAGTCCGAATCTTGTTTTGGGAGTGTTCGTGGGTATCGTATTCTTTTTCCTGGCGTCCGCATGCGTTTACGCGTCTGGTCACGAAGGAGGAGGAATCAATCCGCTTAGCTGGAAAACCGATCTGGCCATCTGGACCGCAGTCGTCTTTCTTTGCTTGGTTTTGATCCTTGGGAAATTTGCCTTTGGCCCAATTTCCAAGGCCCTTGACCAGCGGGAACTGTCGATGGAAGACCAGTTGGAACGGGTCAAAAAGGCCAATGCTGATGCTCAGGAACTATTGAGCCAGTATCAGCAAAAACTTTCCGAGTCCGAAGAAGAAGTGCGCAAAATCCTGAGCAGTGCCCGGGATGATGCGGCCAAGACCGCTCAAGCTATTGTTGATCAGGCCAAAGAAGCAGCCGAAGGCGAACGCAAACGCGCTGTTCAGGATATTCAGTCCGCAACCGATGGTGCTCTTGAGGAACTTGCCTGCCGAAGCGCTGATTTGGCGACTTCACTTGCCGGCAAGATACTGAAAGAACAAATAGACCCGGGCCGCCATGCCCAACTCATCCACGGAGCGTTAAGTAATTTTTCCGGCAAGCAGTCTGATAACTGATTGCCTGAGAGAAAACTGACTGAACGTTTCGCGTTTCCGGCAGGAGGTTCGCCCCGTCCGGATTTTGGTCTTGGCAATTGTGTCATGTGCCAGCCGTTTGGCCCGTTTACTCCTTGCTTTTGTCCTGTGCAATATCAATGGAAAAAAGCAAGGCCGGTAGGTTTACCGAAGGACGCGGCCTGAACCCGAACGCAAATTCCAAATACAACCAAAGCAGAGAAATCATGTCTTTGAATACCAACATTGAACAGGATGCCCAATTCGCGGCGGATTTCAACGCGGATGTGACCCGGGAAGAACTTGCCCGCGTCTATGCCGAGGCGCTGTGTGGGGCTTGTGACGTCAGGAATTATGCCCTTGACGCCTTGCTCGAAGAATATGCTTCCCTGTTGCATGACGCTTTGGACGTTTATCCGAAGTTCGAACAGATACTTGCTTCTGTGATTGTACCGGTCGAGCAAAAGGCCCGTATGGTCGCCGAGGCCTTTGCCGGCGGAAGTGAACTCTTCCAGAGCTTTCTTTGCGTCTTGGCCAAACGGTCACGTCTCGACTTGCTTCGCGATATTTATGCCCAGGTTTGTGCCCTCAATGATAAAAGAAATGGTCGGGTACCCGTGACCATAACGACGGCGACCTCGCTTGATGTGTCCTCGCAAGAGGGACTCGTTGCGAGTCTTCGTTCGCTGGTGGGAGGTGAACCCGAAATACGAACCATCGTCGATCCCGAAACGATCGGCGGTATTATTGTCCGCGTCGGAGACACGGTCTACGACGCTTCCATAGCAACTCAACTGAACAATGTGCGCCAACAAATGATTGACAGGAGCACCCATGAAATTCAAAGCCGACGAGATCGCTTCCGTAATACAGAAGGAAATTGAACAGTTTGAAACGCAGATAGACGTCCGACAGGTAGGACGCGTTATCGAGATCGGCGATGGTATCGCCCAGGTCTATGGCCTTTCGGGCGTTATGTCCGGTGAAATGCTCGAGTTTCCCGGCGGCGTTCGAGGACTTGCGTTCAACCTTGAAGAAAACAGCGTTGGTGTCATCATCCTTGGTGACTACCTTGGAATCCAGGAAGGGGACGAAGTGCGGACCACCGGTCAGTTGCTTCGCGTCCCGGTCGGACAGGCCGTTCTCGGTCGTGTCCTCGACCCGCTTGGCAATCCGCTCGACGGAAAAGGACCGGTCGCCACGACCGATTTCCGCTTCGTTGAGTCTTCCGCGCCCGGCGTGGCCGAACGTCAGCCGGTACGTGAGTCTTTGCAGACCGGTATCAAGGCAATCGACGCAATGACCCCCATCGGTCGTGGTCAACGTGAGTTGATCATTGGCGACCGTAAAACGGGCAAAACAGCAATTGGTATTGATACGATTATTAACCAAAAAGGCAAAGGAGTGAAATGCTTCTATGTCGCCGTAGGTCAAAAAGACTCTACCGTCGCCGGTTTGATTGACACGCTTCGTCAACACGGCGCGATGGATTATACCACGGTAATCGTCGCCGGTGCCAGTAGTGCCGCTCCGCTTCAATACATTGCCCCTTATGCCGGAACGGCCATGGCCGAGTACTTTATGTACAAAGGCGAACATGCGCTGATTGTTTACGACGACCTTTCGAAACAGGCTGCCGCTTATCGTCAACTTTCGCTCCTTATGCGACGTCCTCCGGGGCGTGAAGCCTACCCGGGCGACGTGTTTTATTGCCACAGTCGTTTGCTTGAACGAAGTGCCAAGCTGTGCGACGAACTTGGGGGAGGGTCGCTGACTTCGCTCCCGATCGTCGAAACACTCGAAGGCGAAGTGTCCGCGTATATTCCGACCAACGTCATTTCCATTACCGATGGACAGATTTATCTGCAACCAGACCTCTTTTTCCGTGGTCAGCGTCCTGCGATGAACGCCGGTATTTCGGTCTCCCGAGTCGGCGGTTCCGCCCAGATTCCGGCCATGAAACAAGTCGCCGGTGGTTTGCGTTTGGACCTTGCCGCCTTTGGTGAACTTGAAGCGTTTGCCCAGTTGGGAACCGATCTGGACGCCGCGACTCAAAAGCAGCTCGACCGTGGTTACACGATGAACGAACTGCTGATTCAGGGTATTTGCGTTCCGCTGGACGTCATTGATCAGGTGTTCGTGCTTTACGCCGGCACTCGTGGTTTCCTTGATTATCTTCCGCGCAAACAGGTTCGCGTTTGGGAAAAAGAATTTCTGGCTTGGCTGCATCAGTCCAAGCAGGAAGTTTGGGATAAAGTAAACGAAGTC
>JAQVID010000127.1 GCA_028695865.1 Thermoguttaceae bacterium
GAAGTTGTGGACGGAACGAGTAATACGGTCGCGTTTGGCGAAAGAATCATTGGACGCGTAACGGCCGGAGGCGGCGGTAAGTCTCTTCGAATGAAAGATACATACGTTCTGATGGCCTGGAAAAGCGGAACGGTTTCGAACAGCGATCCCTGCGAAACATCCGCAACGCCCATGTATCCGGGCAAATGTATGGAATTCATCGGATAGGCGGGCGATTATATTCAACCGATGCCCAGCGGTTCGGGCCTTACCGTCAACAGTCTTTGCGGGAGAAATTGGGCTTACGGAGACGCACTGTCCACAACGTTCAGTGCGATCCTTCCTCCGAATGGACCTTCCTGTACTTCTTATTATTGGTATTTGGCCGGATTGTCAAGTAATCATCAGGGAGGCGCCAATGTCGCCTTGCTGGATGGAAGCGCCAGGTTTATTTCCGACATGATCGATTACGGAGATTTTTCGAAGCCGCCTGTTCGCAGCGGAGAATCTCCTTACGGTATTTGGGGAGCAATGGGGTCAGCCTCAGGAAATGAAAATCATTCTTTGTAAGATCGATTTCAACAAGAATTATTTAAATGGAAACCAAACAATGGACCGTATAAAAAAAAGAGGGATGATCGCTTTCGTATCCGTTTTATGTTCCATTATCCCGATGATAGTTGGGTGTGGAGCGCGAACAATCAAAGGGCTTGTTCCTGCTGAAGGAGTTGTACTCTATCAGGAAAAACCGCTTCCTTGGGCAAGCCTGTCGTTTTTGCCGATTTCAGGTACGGACGGTTCTTTGCGAATGAGCAGCGCGATGACCGATGAAAACGGTTCCTTTCAAATACATACGCAGGGCAATCCGGGCATATTTCCGGGCGAGTACAGCGTCACCGTTGAAAAATTCATTCCGAATGAGGGGAAAAACGATCTTTCCGAATGGCAAAAACAGCGAAACGATCCGAACTTCAAAGAGTCCAGACCGGAGGAAACCTTGAATGTTATTTCAGCCATTCCGTTAAAATATTCCAACATAAAAAAGTCGGGATTAAGAATAACGATTTTAGCGGAAGGAAACATGGATTTAACGATCACGATAAAATAACAGAGTTGTCGGCAAAATTTTATATTGCCGAAACTTCAATTTTCGGTCCTTCACTTCCTGTTTGTCTTCGGAAAACGGGGGGGGGGGCAGACCGCGTAACACGACAAATCAAGTAAAACCGATATAATAACAGGAGTACAAAAAATGAGTTTTATCAACAGCAACAATCACTCGCCCACGGTGAAAGGATTCACTTTGGTTGAACTTTTGGTTGTCATTGCGATTATAGGCATACTGATCGCGATTCTGCTGCCAGCGGTGCAGGCTGCCCGGGAAGCTGCCCGACGCATGCAATGTACCAATCATATGAGACACTTGGCAATCGCCTGTCACAACTATCACGACAATTTTACGACCTCTTATCCGGCAGGCGCGTTTTCCTGCAAAGGAGGCGATGGCAGAGTTCGACGCATTTCCGGATTTGTTTCGTTGCTTCCCTATATGGAACAGGCCCCGCTTTACGATCAAATCTTATCGGACAAATTCAGCGCTGATTTTAACGAGGACACACAGACAAAAGATTATATGAAAGGACGATTGTCCGAACTCCTTTGTCCTTCGGATGGTTCCAGCGATCTTGTCGAAGGAAATCAGGCTCCGGTCAATTATCGTTTTTGTTACGGCGATTATCCGATTCATACGGCGAACATGGCCGTTGTCAGCGAAAATTCCGATAAATGGGTCCTTGCCGTACTTGGATCGACCGCAACGACGATTTGTAACGCCAATCGCGGCGCGTTTGCCACTCAACAATGGAACGGTGTCAAAGGGGTTACCGACGGCTTAACCAATACGGTTTTTTTTAGCGAACGAAATATTTGCGCCGACAAGCGAAGAGTGAAATCGGGCTATGTTGTTTCCGGGACGAAACTTTCCGTTAAGTACCGCAATACGGTCTATGAAGCCAAGACAGCCGCCGCCGGGCTTGCGGTCGATAGCTGTCTGGAATTTTCGAACAGTGGAACTTTCGCGGATACCGTTACAGATGCCTTGCTTGCCGATTGGTCGGGTCGAAGATGGTCTGACGGAGCATTGGTTTACACCGGTTTTACGACGATTATTTCGCCGAACGCTCCATCATGTTTGGCTTATAACGAAGAAACAAGCGGCGGAATCATTACACCTGCAAGTAATCATTCAGGGGGTGTTAATTGCGCGATGGGAGACGCCTCCGTTCGTTTTGTTGCCGATTCAATCGATTGTAAAGACATCAATGGCAACGCGGTGGCCAATATTGGTTACAACAGTTTTACCGAATATGGAAAATCATATCATGGCGTTTGGGGGGCACTGGGTACCCGAAGCGCCAATGATTGACCTCCTATGGATACTGTAATAATACGCCATGACTTTGGAGAATCATCATGTTCCGAAAATTCCTTGAGAACCTCTTTATTGGATTTCTTTTGTGCCAATACTGTTTCACGTTGTGCTCGTCGTGCTGCGGTCAAACGAAAGAGACTATGTCTGATAAAGAGGTTCCAGGGAATTTATCGGTTTCCTCGGATAAAGTCGTCAGACGCTATTTGAACATATTACTTGAAACGCCGCGATATGGGGCTGTCTTCGACCGGGTTTATTATCATTATTCCGAAAAGAACGCAATCCGGGAATTACTGCAAAAACTTGAAAATGTTCCTTTGGCCGCCAATGCCGAGAGTAAAGGAAAAAGACTCTTTTTACAGGGACTTGTTTACTCCCGGCAAAACGACCTCGATCGGGCTGTCGATATGTTTCGGAAAGCTCATGAACTTCAGGGAGACAATTCTTTCTTTTCGATGATGCTTGGCAAGACGCTGATTTTTCAAGGGTTTTTACAGGAAGGCGCCCACGTCCTTGAAGAATCGGTAAAACGGAATATTCCGGAATCGGAAAAAACCGCGACGCTTGTCCTGTTGGGGGAAACATGGCTTCGCCTCAACAAACCGGAAAAGGCGGAAACTGTATGGAAAACCATGACCGATGATTCATCGACCGCTCCGGAAAGTTTGTCTCGGCTCGCTACGATCAGGGAAAACCTGGGGCAATATCGGGATGCCCTGAATTTGTATGAAAAGATGATACAAAACGCGCGCCGAAAAATTGATAAGGAATCTGAAATTAAATTCTCGATTTCCGCGGCCGATATAAAGATTCGTCTGGGCGATAAAAAGGGTGCCATCGAAGATTGTGAACGATTGCTCGATGAAATATCGGAAGATCACTGGCTTGCTTCACCATTGCGGGACCGTATCGAACAACTGTTCCTTCAGCAGGCTGATTACGGCGCTTTATTGGATTACTATGAGGCCCGGGAGAAAAGTCATCCGAACGATAGGGATTGTCTTTTGCGTCAGGCGCTTGTGTTAAGCGGTCTGTCCCGATTGGACGAAGCAAAAAAGGTCCTTGAAAAGGGAATCAGGAAGTTCCCGTCCAGTTTAATCCTTCGAAAGACTCTTGCTGAACTTGAAGTTGAGCAGAATCATTTTGATCTTGCGGATCGGCTTTATGAAGAGATCGATTCCTTGGAACCGAACAATCCCGATACATTGATTGCCTGGGGAAAGTGTGTGTTTCATCATACCGCAATCGATGAGCAAACACGGACAAGGAAAACCGTGGAAATATGGAAACGGCTCCTGGTTACCTGTCCGAACGACCGGACAACCATTCTTCTGGTTGCCGATACGATGATCGAAAATGGTCTTTACGTCGAAGCGGAACCTCTTCTTGAACGATTGGTCGTGCTGTTTCCCGACGATCATGACTCTTATGAACGTTTGGCCGATTTTTATTTTCTCAATATGAATGAGAAAAAAGCGTTTGACATTTTGAATCAAATGACATCGGGTCATCGAAAAACAAATGAATTGCTTGTCCGAAAAGCCGACTGCCTCCGCAAGCATAAGTATTTGCATGAAGCCGCTCTGGCCGTTCAACAGGCAGTTGAACTCAACCCGGACAAGTTCGAAACGAAACGGCTTTTGCTGGAAATACTGCTTGACAGCGGAGAATATAAGGAAATCGAAACCGTATTCGCCGGCGCGGAAGCAACGGCAAAAAGCGACAACGAAAAGCATGTTCTTTTCTCTTTGCGTCTTCGATACCTTCGTGAGGTTAATGGGCTTGACGCTCTGGTGGACGAATTGGATAAATCGATAAAAACGGCCTCTGAAAACACACCGAATATCCTGCCGGAATTATATTGGAAAAAAGTATCGCTTCTGTTGTATCTCGAAGATCCCGAAACGGCGACAGATACGGCCATTGCCGCTCTTGAAAAGAAGGCGACCTCGGAACTCCTCTTTCAAAGGGCGGTGGAAACGGTCAATAAATCGCAAAATCCGGAGAAATCGTTGAAACTTTTAACGCTGCTGATTGCCGCTAATCCCAAAGAGAGTTCCGGTTATTTGAAAACAATGGCCTGTATCCAACTTGAACTTGGCTGTGTTGACGAAGCGCTTGCGACGGGCAAGAAGATGTTGAAGGAATCGGGAACCGGCTCAAATTACAGAATATACGCGGATATTCTTCTGGCTTGCGGTCAGGTCGAAGAGGCGGTGGAGATTTTGCGATGTGCCCTTCGTTTAGATTCAAAAGATCAAGCCGCGTTGACAAAACTGGCCGGACTTTTGGACAGTTTGGGCAAAACAAACGAAGCGATTAATCTTCAATGGCAGGTCTTCAATCGTTCTTCCAGAATTGAAGAAAAAATGCAATCCGTTGATATACTTGCGAAATATTATCAACAGTTGGATCAATTTGATGTATTGAAAGATCAATTGATATCAAGCTCACGAGACGCGACCTCAAGACGGGAAAATACCTATTGTCTTGCCCGTGCCTATACATCCGTTCAAGATTATGCTTCGGCGCAAAAGACATTGGAATCACTTTTGTCGTTTTCCGATAAAGACAATCAAGACGAGGAATTTCTGTTGCATCATCTTTCCGGACTGGCGGAGATGCAAAACGATCTGCCACGTGCCATTGCCTTTCAGGAACGCCTTTGTGCCAAAATAGGGAGTCCTGTTGAAAATGAACGTCTGCTCGCTTTGTACAATCGCTCGGACGACAAAATCAGGGGACGGCGTTTCCTGCTGAGTAAAATCGCTCCGTGCGAACCATTCCATAAACAGTTGGAAACGGTTGATACGCTTTTGGGATTGGAAGAATATGATACGGCTTCAGACATTCTTGATTTGCTTGAAAAGAAATATTCAGACAATTGGGAACTGACGGCCCGACGTATGATGATCGCCGGCTGGACGGGACAAGCTGAACTGTCCGAGTATATTACGAAAATTAAAACGACCTCAATCGCGCCGCAAACCCGGGCTGCCTGTGCCCCGGAAAGAGAAACATCGGCGTTGATTTCTTCCTTTGCTTCCGCGTGGCAATGGGAAAACATTTGTGATACCGATGTCATGTACACCACCGCACCGAAGACAATGAGACGCCTGGCAGACAAATTGATCTTAACGGTCTATCGGGAACGGTTGACGTTAAACAAAGAATCGATGCGATCAGGAATTTCATCGCTTGGAATTCGTCAGAAGCCTGTTTTCTCGTTTCCTTCTCTTTTAACGGCGCAAATGGCCGCCGAAGCCTGGAAAATGAAAAAAGGGATCGCAACGGAAGCTCCGGCGTCCGAAGAAGTCTTGAAAAACATTGCTTCCCGCCGTCCGGTCGATAAAGCGGCAGAGTCGATGTTGTTGAAGGCATATGTCTTTGAGTATTATAAAAAGCGGCTTACCGAAAATGGGACCTGGAACGATGACGCGAAAGCGTCCGTCGATTGTATGGACCTTATTGCGATTATATTGGGAAGGTCCGGATATAAAGAATGGTATTGCGAATCATTTCCGCTTTTACTTGAACAGTTGAGTCTGGAAAAAGACAAAAGCAATCAATCGAAGCTGAGTGCGGATATGATAAAAATGCTTGAATCTTCGTTTCAGCACAGATCAGTGGAGAACGATAAATCGATGTGGATTCGAGCTTTTGATTTGAAGTCGGTGCTTGAAGCAAAAGGTTTTCCCGCAGAAGGGAATCGTGTTCAAGCGATGATGGATCGCGCGGTCAAGCAGAATTATTCGCTCTTTCTCGATATGAAAGGCGATATGACCTCCGCTTCGTTTGAAACATTTGCCCGGTCGTTTCGTATCGCGCGTCAAGAGGCGGTCAAGCAGATACGAAGTCGTGGGGATATGCAGCGGGCGTATCGCGTGTTGGGTCAGGCACTCTCCGCGAGATTGCAAGTTGAATACAACGAAACATTCAGTAAGTGCAATCCCCAACTGGTCGAAAGAATAGTAAGATCGCGAGATGTTTGGAAAACGCTTTCCGAGAAAACGGAGTTCGGTCCGAAAGTATTGGAGTCTTTTATACGATTGAACAAAAACGATCTGTTTTACGATTCTCCTCTTGTGACGGAGAAAGACCGACCGAATCACGAAATGTGTCGTGAACTTCAGCAAGCGGCAGAGCAATATGGTCAAGTCGTTGAAAAGCTTTATTCTCTCGCGTTGGAAACGGATAAGGAAATGCGACTTGCGTTTTCATCACGCCCTTTGGGGAGTGCTTCGTCGAGCGGCGTTGTGCCGACATCGGAACTGTGTCGATACTTGAGTCGGGACAAAGGTATCTATATGAATCTGGCCTCATTTTTGATCAATCGGGCCATATTTGGCAATCAGAACAGCAGTTCGACCATCGATACCGGAAGTCTGTTGGAATTGGTTCATGGAACATATTGTGCTGTGGATATGATTTGTGCTTCATCACAAAAGAATTCCGATGAGAATGATGATCCCTTTGTTTGTACAAACAGGATCAGCCGGCGTCTTTCGCAAATGGAAAAAGAATACACTGGAACAAATGATTGGCTTTCTGGTCGAAAGATTCACGCAATCATGACGGTACTGAATGAGGTCCGTTCAGGAAACGTTCACGCCGACAGCGCGTCCGATCTTGAAAAGATTGCCAAGGAAGCGTTATCGCGAAATCCGCAGGACACGTCTGAAAATACAATGCTTTATGGCGGACTGGCCATGCTGGCCCTTCTTGACAAACGACAGGATGAAGCGGTCGCCTTATTGGATAAAATTGCCTGTGCGCGTTTTGCTGATAAAAAAATGAAGGAACTTTGTGTGCTCAACGCTCTTTTGGATTGCACGGGAAAAGTCGCTAAACAACGAAAGCTCGACGCAATCAACCGTCTTGCCGGCCTGCGACTCACCGAAGACGAAACGGTTATGTATCGTACCATACTGATTCGGGAAAATCACCAGAAAGAAGCAAGTACGTTATACAGACGCCTTTTGCTTTCGGCCTCGAACGAAAAAAACATCAGCGCGTTACTCGACGAAATATTGACACGGCATAAAGAGGGTAAGCAAATATTGGAAGAAGAATTTGTATTTGCTTTAAAGGTATTCCGCAATCCTGTATGGAATTACGGGATCGCAAAAGACATCAGTGAACTTCGTGGAAAATCACTTGTCGTTCTGGTGTTGGCCGGTAAACTGAATGAAGTTCGGGTACAGCTTGAACGACAACTTGCTTCTGCTCCGGGCTCTTTTGACCTGCT
>JAQVID010000128.1 GCA_028695865.1 Thermoguttaceae bacterium
CATAGTCGGCGGCATATCGCGCATCGGCAGGCGTCATTGCCAGGGTATGAGCAATATCTTTTAGTCCGTCCTTACCGGCCAGCGAGCCGCGCAGCGCGTAAAACGGCGCGTAATCGGGTACCTGTTGACATTCGGCCAAGAGCTTTTTGGCTTGTTCCATGTATCCCAAATGTCCGAGAGTCAGGGCAAGACACCAGCTCGATCGCCATGACCGATTTTGTTTTTGAGCCCAGCGAAAGACGTCCAGCGCTTCAATACGGAACGGAAAGCAGAAATCAAGTGAAGCCTGTTCGGCCTTGTCGAGTTCTTGCGAATCTTTCGTCAGGTACGCAAGCCAATATCGGATTTCAGCGTCGCGAATGCCGTCTTTTTTGAGGGCCAAACGCAGAAGTCTGACAGCATCGTCATTGCGTCCGGCATTGCGATACCAGGTTGCCAGTTCCAAAAACGTTTCATGGGGAAGTTCACAACGAACGGCGTCGAGAAATTGCGATGGGCTTTGACGGCCAAGCAGGTAAAGTTCTGCCCGGGCTTGAAAAGCAAGCGGTTGAGCGTTAAGCATGTTTGCCGCAAGCTGTTCAGGTTTTTCGTGTGTGGCCGCCTGATCCTGTTTTGACATGAGTCGCAAGGAAGCAATTTTTGCGATCATGGCGTCCGTATTGGCCGTGTTGTAGACGAGAGCTTTTTGCGCGGCGTCGTAAGATCGGGCATATCGTTTTTCCGAAAGATATACAATAGCCAAAGCCGTAAGCGCGGCGCTTCGCTTGCCGTCGGGCAAGGCGGCCAAAGCGAATCCTTCTTTGGCATCGGCCAATTGATTGAGTCTGAAGGAGGCAAACGCGAACTGATAATTGGCCTCGGCGCAGTACGTGTCTATTTCCAGTGCTTTACGGCTCCATTTGATTGCGGCGTGCCAGTCCCCGCGACGATTAGCGCTCTCGGCCAGTGCGGCGTAGGCGGGTACATAAAGGGGATCAAGCTTGCAAGCGCGAAGATAAAACGCGTCGGCCTCGTTGAGTCGCCGGTCGCGAGCGGCCTCTCGTCCCTGATAAAAAAGCCCTGTCGGACTGGTTTCGGACTTCTGATCGAAACTGGAAACGACAGGACGCGTCAGCGTGCCCGTTCCTTCGGCGGGCCAAACCAAAAGGTTTTCCCCGAGCACGACACGGACATCGCGGCCTGGGGACGGGACTTGTTTTTCGGACGCTTTATTGGTGTCGGCGGAATCCGTCCATTCTTGAGAAAACTTGAAAGTCCGCGTTGGCGCAAGTGAAACGTTTTTTTCGTAAAGGAGTTTCGTTCCCTGGAAGACGCGAAGTGTTTCCTTAATGAAACGATTGGGGCAGATTGCGACATCGACCTTGTGCTTACCGGTCTTGCTCTTGCCGACTTTAACGTTCATGGAACCGGCGGGAGAAACGGCGTTAAAGCCGCCTGTGTCGAGCACCGGCATCCAGTACTCGGTCCACAGCTCGGAGGAGTAGGGAGCGAATTCGCGGTCTTTGAACGGTGTGAACGAACTTTCGCCGCGACACTGGTTAAAGAGTCGGCCCGCTTGAATCTCGACGTACTGTCCGCCAGGTTTATCGGTAAGGAGATTTTCCCAAATCATTCCTTGTCGGGAGAGTCCCCACATCCAGATTTTGCGTCCGCGTTTGGCGTCCATCGACAGATAAGAAGCGACGCCATACTTGGCGTCATGCCAATAAGCGCCATAGAATTCACTTGGGGCGCCAAGCACATGATACGACTTGTAAGTTCCGAAATTATTGTTTTTGTACCAGGCGAGATTGCGGCCGGTATCCGGGTCAAGGGGCCATGATGCAGCCTTGCCGTCGTGACCGATATGGTATGTGCCCGGGTCGATACATTCCAGATCGACGCCGGCAGGAACGCCGACGTTGGTCCAGTTGTAATAGGTTTGATTTTGTCCGGAACCGTTGTGCCATTTGACCTTCATGGCAAATACACTGCACTTGGGGGGAAGATTGATTTCGACGGACCACCATGCGCGGGCAATGAGGTCGAGGGCTCCAATAACACAACTGACGCTTCCATCGGCGTTGGTTTTTGTCGCGTAATCGACCGGGGAGGAGCAGTTGGGGGTGTGGCCGATGATTCCCACGTTGAATTCAATTCCGCCGCTGGTCCACGGACCACGCATGCCAACGTCGCGAAATTTGATTGCCGGATTGGAATAGATGATCGACTTACCGGTCGATTTTTCTTTCACGTCCCAAATTTTGCCGCCTATCTCCGGAAGAATTTCCAGCGTCAAATATTCGTTGGACAGTTCGACGACTTTCCACTCCTTTTGTATTGGCTTGTCGGCAAACCCGTCGAAACGGCAGTATGGATAGAACTTCGTAAACGCGGGGACCGGATTGGCGTCGGAATACGGATAGGTTGGCCACGCTTTTTGATACTCGCGTATGGTCGTTTGGGCAAGACTGTTGGGCGACATGGCGACAAGCACAAGCAGGCCGCTTAGGGCACAAAGCATGAGTGAAGGCAAAGTGAAACGTTTTCGTTGATTGTATTTCATGATAAACCTGTTATTTTAAAATGTAACTCGTTGCGCCGGCTATGGGCGTCACGAAGGCGTATTTTCCATCACGAACAAGTTTGGCCGGACCGAGTTCTTTTCCGTCGAAGTCGAGGGCAGTCGCCTGTTTGACATTGACGGCAAACGCGATGTTTGCCCCGGGCAGCGGAATGACTTCGTACTTGCCGTCTTTGAGTGTGCGGCACACGGCGATTCCGGTTCCTTTGGCCATGGGCAGAGTCAGGTTGGCTCCCCGGGTATCAAGGTAAATGTACGCCGGCGACTGGCAGTAATCGTATCGCTTGCCGTCTTGGAGTTTTGACTCAACAAGGATATCCAGTGAGGCAGTCCAAGCCGTATAACCGTTGGGAGGAAGTTCAATGGAACGACCGTCGACATTTGTCTTGAGCGTTTCTGTTTTGTTTCCGTTGACGCAAACACGAGTGCCGTCTTTATAACGAATGACAAGTTGATTCCGTGCGGGAACATCGCTTCGCAGGGCAACGCTGGTTGTTTGTTGAGTACCGCCAGCGTCACAATATCGAATGGAATCGACAGAAGCCTGCGTATAGCGACTGGCAATCTGCTGGTTCATGTAATAACTTCGCATGGCAATGGGAAGTCCCTGTTCGAATTTGAGGACACCTTGCGGGCCATAGGCCAGGCCAAACGCTTTGGGAGGATCAAAACACCAGTCGAGGACAAGAAAGCCGGTATGCCCGAACGCCATGGTCGCGGACAAAAAACGGTCAATAAAACGGTCGAGATCGGCAGGCGTATCGCCTTCGTAATTCGGAAGATAATAAGCCTTGTCTCGCGGTGTAACGGCAGGTGAGAACATGCCAAGATTGCCCATTCCAAAATTACATTCCAGGTCGTGCATCTTGAGCAGGTCAAAATCGACGAGCCAGGGATTGTCCATGAAATGATAGGATTGGTCCTGAGCGTAATTACCATCGGTCAGACCGGAATACATGAAGTGATTCGGTCCTTCTGAATAGACGGGACCGTTCCATCCTTTTTTCTGGAGGAGCATGATTTCGCCAAAGGCATAGAACGTTGCGGCGAAGGTCCCGGCGCCGGGGACGGATGCGTCGTAGTCGGTGCGTCTCCACGGCGTCACGGCGGTATGAACATCGCAGTAGGCCGTGTTTACTTTGAACTTCTCTTTAATAATCGGCGTGAGTCGCTCGCAATATTCGACTGCCCGAATCGGTTTGGGGGCATAACATCGCATCCAGGCGGGCTGTAATGTTTTATCGCTGTTTCGCGAAACCATGTCGGGCGACCAATATTCGTTGAGCGTCGCGAAGTCGGTGAAATTGTTGTAAGGACCGTAAACGAAGCCGAGCTTTTCCTGCAAGTAGTTCGAATAATCAAGCGTGGCGGCATCGCCTCCCTTGCCGGGCGCGCTGCGTGTCCGGAACGTAAAACTGTCGCCGCCGTCGCGGAAAAATGTTTCGTGATCGTTAATGACAACCTCACGCATACCGTATCGCCAAACCTTTTTCCAAATCAGTTTGTCTTCGTCCCGGTTATTGGCCGCGTGAACTCGCCAGAGTTTTTTTCCGGCGATGTGTTTGTAAGGTGAAACCGGATTGGCGATGGTCGGTAGTACATCGGAAAACGTTGGACTGACTGTAACGACAAACCGCTCGAAGACATCGTTACGCAAACCGTCTGTCTTGGGGCGATAATCAACGCCGCCGTGGAATACGCCGCTTGTCGCTGTCGCTTGATTCTTCGCAAAGAGAATCGACGCGTTACTGCGATACCAGTCAGGCGACCCGAAGACGAAAAGCGAATCGGATGCCGCGGCCTTGTTCGTGCCCGGTGTGACCAAGAGGACGGCAGGTCGGGAATTCCCCCAGCCGCCACAGCTCATGTAAGGAATTGCCGTCGCATGAACGTCGTGAACATTAGTTACTGTTCCGAATACGATTTCATCGACCTTACCGCCTGAACTGAACGTGTCGAGCAGAAGCGTTTTACCGATAAGCTGAAAATGATATTCGACTTCGGCTTGCGCTGTTTTGGACATGTAATTCCAGGTCGTTTTGATTGTATTGCCGTCGAGTCGAACCTCGCGGAGTTCCCGTCGCAGAACCTGTTCGATCTTCTTGTCGTTTCCCGCCAAAGCACAGACACCGCCGTTGGTCAGCGGAGCAAATGTGGGCAGGTTATTCCAACGGCAAGTTAAATCCGACCAGTCGCCAGCCTTGGGGGAATACTCAAAAACAAGCGTTCCGTCCGGCCCGTCGTACCGAAGCTCATAAAGTTTGTCCGAGACTTTTTTGACCGAATTTTTCGCGTTTGGCCGTTTGGAATCGGGAAGGATCGTTTCGTTTCGGGTAGGGAAGGGGAGTTTCCCTGTGCCGGTATTGAAACCGGTATCCTGCCCGGGAAACATGTCAATACCGCGTTTGGCACGGGCAGAGAAAACAAACGGTTTGAAATTTTCCTGAAACAAAGCGAGATTGTCGATACAGATAACGAGTTCACGGTTTTGAATCCCGCCGCGGACATTGAAACCGTTAAAGCGTACTCCAGGCTGATTGAGCAATTCAATCTGTTCATCGGAAAGTCGTTTGTAGACCAAAAACCAGTCGCGCCAAACAATGAGCCCCAGCGGGAAAATATATTCTTTATTGTCAGGCAGAAGGAAAACGGCTTCGATCTGGGGCGTAACGATTTTTTGCTGTGTATTTGCGCCCATTCGCCAGTGGTTGCCATGTATCCAGACACTGATCACATCGAATGGGGATTGCGGAATCGCTTTGGGCTTTGGGGGGCGGATTTGAATCAGACAGCGTTGAACCTTACCGGTTGCGTCTTCTTCCGGGATCGGTTGTCCTTTTTTTGCGTGGAACCCAAGGCGGTAAACGTAATTTCCCCAAATGAGTTGCTCCTGGCTCCGGGCAAAAGAAGCGTCAACTTCCCCGGCAGTCGCTGTCCATGGCTCGTCTTGCTCAAAATCCAAAAACGGCTTGATGGGATCGACGTTTCGCCCGGCCCAAACGAGTTCATAAGGTCGCGTGCCTATTTTCGTTGACGGCTCTGTTTTCGTCGACGCGGGCGACTGGGCTTGAATAAGCGTCGCCGGTATCGTCGTAACGATGAAAAACATCGTGATAAAAAACGGTATGATCATTCGTCTCATCGTAAATCCTCTGGTCTTTCTGCTCCATAGGGTCTTTTGGTTATTCGCTTGGGGGCAAACGTTTTACGCTTGTCCGTTCGAAACGTTTTCATGATCCAACACAAATCAATTCCTTGCGATATACATTATATTATGCCAGAGTTGAAAACCGATTGCAAGATACAAGACAATGATAATCGACAATCGCAAGAATTGATCACCGGAACCATCGCGATTTGAGAAGCTTTTATCTGAAAAGAGACAGAGCGACACTTCGCGCTACGCATTGTTTGCCCGGGAGTGTGGTAGTCCTGCCGCCGCTTTTGCGCCCGCGGGACCGTCTTGTCTGCCCAATATATTAGCAAGTATATTAGCAACTCCTGTTTTCAAGGGGTACGCCCGCCCGTAAAACTTTCGGTTCCGGCAGAATTGACAAACGAAAACGTTCGGGCTATAATTATGAAGAGTGGGTGATTGTGAATGATATTTTCGTTTTTTTTAAGAATAAGACAGCGTAAATCTGGAGCAGCAGGAACATGAATATATTGGTCGTTGGCAGCGGCGGTCGTGAGCACGCGTTGGCATGGAAATTGAAACAGAGTCCGAAAGCGGACACGGTTTACGTTGCGCCAGGCAACGCGGGAACAGCCTTGGACGCGGTCAACGTCGCAATTTCGGAAAAGGATTTTCCAGCGCTTATCGAGTTTGCCAAGTCGCACCAGGTTGGTCTTACCGTTGTGGGGCCGGAAGCACCCTTATCGGCAGGAATCGTGGACGCGTTCGAAAAGGCAGGGCTCAAAGTCTTTGGTCCGAACCAAAAGGCCGCTCAGTTAGAGGGAAGTAAAGTGTTCTGCAAGGAAGTCTTGACCAAGGCGGCTGTTCCAACGGCGATGTATCGAACATTCGAAAATGCGCGGGAAGCCTCGGCGTTTCTCAAAGACAACAAAACGATTCCTTTTGTGGTCAAGGCGGATGGTCTTGCGGCGGGTAAAGGGGTTATTGTATGCTCGACTCACGAAGAAGCTCTGGAAGCCGTTGCCCGAATCGCGACGGCCAGAGAATTCGGAACAGCGGGCGATCGGTTCATTATCGAAGAGCGGCTTGTCGGTCTGGAAGCGAGCGTTTTGGCTATTACGGACGGAAAAACAATCATGACTTTGCAACCGGCGCAAGATCACAAAGCGGCCTGGGACGGCGACCGGGGCCCCAATACGGGTGGAATGGGCGCCTACTGCCCTGCTTCTCTTGTTACCGACGACAAGCTTCACTGGATTGAGGAAAATGTTTTGGTTCCAACGGTTCACACACTCAACCGACTGGAAACACCATTCAAGGGCGTGCTTTACGCCGGACTCATGATGACTTCAACCGGTCCTAAAGTCTTGGAATATAATGCCCGATTTGGTGATCCGGAATGCCAGCCGCTGCTTATGCGTCTCAAATCGGACCTTGTTGAAATCATGGAAGCTGTTGCGGACGGAGAACTCGACCGGTGCGATCCGCTTGAGTGGGACCCTCGTCCGGCAGTCTGCGTCGTTATGGCCAGTCAAGGTTATCCCGGAGCCTACGCGAAGGGATACGAAATTACCGGACTGGACCAAGCGGCGAAATTGCCCGATGTCAAAGTTTTCCACGCGGGAACCACCCTGAAAGACGGCAAAGTCGTGAATAACGGCGGACGCGTTCTCGATGTCGTTGCCCTGGGTCAAACAATTCCCCAGGCCAAGCAAAAAGCATATAACGCGGTCTCGAAAATCAGTTGGAACGGTTCGTGGTATCGTACAGATATTTCAGACAAAGACGGAGGCAAAAAGTAATATTCCAGGACTGGCGCGAGGACGTCTCGTCCGCGTCGGGCAAACAGACGCCCACACCTGTTTGAGCGAATAAAGAACAACTGCTGTTATTTGTGTGACAAAACACTAGTGGTTCATTCTTCTCGCTTACGTTGGGAAA
>JAQVID010000129.1 GCA_028695865.1 Thermoguttaceae bacterium
CGCTTTACACAAGTCGATTACCCTGTTCAAATCTCGGGGAGACTTGGCAATCAGTTTCGCGTCTGCCGCCATATTGAGCAATTGATCGGCTGTATTGTGAGCAAATGGATCATCGGCTTGGTCGGTAGAAACGGCTTTGTTGGAAGCAGCAGGCGATTTCTTTCCCGATTTTCCGGTAGGGGTGTCTTCGGCTTTTTTGCCCGAGTTCGTACTGTCAGACTTGGCCTGCGGTTTTTTAGATTTTGTCTCTGGGGCTGCCTTGTCATCGTGTTTGGCCTGACCGGGGGTCGAAGGCGCGGACGGTGCCTTGGGGGCGACCGCGGGCTTTTCTGCCGGTTTATTGGCCGGTTTGTCTTGTTGAGCCCATAGTGCTGTTGTACATAATAAAATCGCACAAAATGCAATTAAAATTCCAAATAAGCTGACAGCCAAACGTTTCATGCTTGATTCTCCATTAGGTCTTTTACCGGGAACTGAAGGAACAGTGATACGGACGATCGCCTGCTCCAAGTCATACTGGGACACAAGAGCTTTTCTGACACCAGTTTTGTATTTATTATACGGCCAGAAACCCCTCTTTGGCAAGACCGGATTGGTAAAAAACCTCATTCGCGGATGTTTTTTAGGTATTCGCGGCGATTGATATTGAGATAGAATGTCATTGATGTCGCTGTATATCATATGCGGCACGAATATATATTCTGGTAACGCTGTGATGTTGGTGTTACGCTCTAATACGGGTGTTACTCTGCTTCCGCTTTCTCGACCATCCCGATTGGTTTTAATCTCTTGCCAATGAGACAACTTACGCGGGGTGCCGAAACAGGAGACTTGTGCTGCGCAAAAGTGAACTTGTTTTACGCAAAATTGTATTGCAATGCTTGGGCAAACGTGTATACTGAATAATATGTCGTGTGAGCCGCCCTATTCGCAGAATAGCGTGCGGTTTTTTCGGCAGACTATTCAACCCCTTGATGAAAAGGATAAATTCAGTGTCTGTCCAGAGTTTGGTAAGTTCATCGAAAGACGCGGACGTCGTCTTTCGGGCTTTGGCTTCAAAGTATGCGGTGGACGTCCCGGAAAGTTGGATACTTCGGAACGAACCCGATGTATCGACCGAAAAAACGTGTCTTTGTCCCGGAACAAAGCTTGCCAGTCAGTTCGCCAACGCGATTCCTCTTTTCCCGTGGCGATGTGAACGACGCTTTGTCGAGTTGGCAAAACTTGTCGCAACCAAGACGGTCGAAAATGTCGTGATGTGCCGTTTCAGTTGTACCGGAAAAAAGAACGCCAGTCTGAAAGAAATTCTTTATCGCGAATTCGATCTTCTTGAATGGTTCAATGCTTCGCCGATCAAGTCGCTTTACGCAAGTATCGCGGACAATCGTTTTGCGAATGTTTTGGTCCGTTTGGAAAACGGATGTGTGTGCAGTGTTGAAGTCGGTGCGACGCTTCCGGAAGAAAACGACGCTTCTCTCCTTGATCGACATGAATTGATCGGTCAGCGTGGAGTCGCTTCTGACCGTGTCGTCGATACGCAACTTCCGCAGAGTTCCGTCTATCTTTTCCAAGGCAATAAAACTCAACATTATACCGATGTCGATGCCGAGCTGTTCGGTATGGATAACGATGGAATCAATTTGGTTCGAGCAGCCTGGGCTTTTGTTTCCGATACAACCTCCGATTGTGAATCGCGGATTGCCGAACTGGTTGCGCGGCACCAGCATTTGTCCGCCTGGGTCGATTTGGTGTTTCTGTCCAATGAAAGCGGCAAACATGTTTGCCTGGAAGGAGTCTGCTGATGAAACCGATTAAGATTGCGATTATGTCTTTAACTCACGGACATACCCGAAAATATTATCAAACGCTCAAGGATTCGCCCAAACTCGAATGGGTTGCCGCTTGTGCCGATAACGATACGGTCAAGGAGATTTTCGACCGCAGTGTCGAAGGGATTCCATGCTATCGCAGCGCAGAAGAAATGTTCGCAAACCACAAAGATATTGAAGCCGTTGTTTTGGCTTCGGGCAACAGTGTTCATTTGGAGCAAATGCGATTCTTTGCCGAACGTGGTATTCATATTCTTTCGATGAAGATTCCGACGTTCGATATGGATGAATATGACGAAATGATCGAACTGGTTGACAAGGCGGGAATCGTCTGCCAGGTTGAGCTTGAAATGCATTATAACCCGGTGATTTACCGTATCAAGAAACTTGTTCAGGATGGTGAATTGGGTAAACTTTTTGCGTTTCAGGCGACGAACATTACGCTTTCGCCGGTTTGGGCTTTCCCCTGGCAGGGAGTACCGGAATTAAGCTATGGCAAGCGGGTTCCACTGTCGGCTAACGACCATCGTTTTCGCGGGGGGGCTTTGTGCGACCATCCGCATATTTTCGACATGATTCGCTGGATTACCGGCAGTGATTTTGAGCAAGTATTCGCCCAAGTATCCGGAAAGAATATTCGAACTGATATTGAAGTTGAAGACGTTCTTTTGGTCAATGGCAAAATGAAGAACGGCACGACGTTTTTACTTGATCCTTCGTGGTCGCGTCTGGAAGAGCGACTCAAAGTTCCAGGTCCCGGCTGGGAAGTTTTCCCCAAACGCATGGAAGTCAATATCGCCCTTCATGGAGAAAAAGGTGTTCTCATGGCGGACTGTTTTGGTCCCAATGTGTATCACAACGGGGCTCCCAATGATCGTTTGACCGTGCAGTACACCTATTTCGATGAATGGATCGGTCTGGTGGACGAATTTGTCGATTGTGTTCGCAATGGCAAGCAACCGCAAATCAATCTTCGTTGGCATCGTCGCAGTATCGAAGCGATGAACGCCTGTTACGAGAGTATCGCCCGGAATCAACCGGTTGAGTTTTAACACGCAATAAGGAAACATAACGATGGCAGTAAAAGAAACAGGTGTTAGTTATTATGGTCTGAGCTACGTGGAGCACGCCGAGCGAGACTTTAAGGAAATGATCGATCACCATTGTACCGCGGTGATTTTGGCACTATCGGAATTCGACGTCGATTTTTGGCTTCCCAATATAAAAGTAGTCGCCAAGCGGGCCAAGGACATGGGACTGAATGTCTATTTGGATACATGGGGCGTTGGTAAATGGTTCGGGGGTGAGCCGACGAGTTTGTTCCTGACGCAAAACCCGGGCAATCGGCAAGTCTCCGCTTTTACGGATGAACCGCTTCCGGCCGCGTGCTTCAATACGCCCGCGTTTCGAAATTATTATTTCGAGATGTGTCAAAAATTGGCGGAAGTGGAAGCCGACGGTTTTTTCTGGGATGAGCCGCATTACGCTTTGCCGAAAGCATACGCGTCCATTACCGGTGGAGCGGGCGACGATTGGACGTGCCGCTGTCCGCATTGTCAAAAGATGTTCGAGGCGCAATACGGATATCCGATGCCACGGCAGTTGACCATGGAAGTCAAGCGATTTCGACAAGATCAGGCGTTGGATATTTTGGAGACGGCAACGAAAAAAATTCGCGCTATTCGCCCGTCGAGCAAAATGACCTGCTGTGTTCACGCGACTTTGGGAACGTACTACGTAACCGAAAATCGCGGATACGACAACTGGGACAAGGTCGGTAAATCGTCCGCTTGCGATGTATTCAGCACAACGATTCTTTCATATTCGCTCCCGCGCAGTTTTTTCCGTTCGGTCACGCAGCGAACGATCGACACGGCAAAGAAATATGGCAAGGGAAATCAGCGATGGCTCATGGGATACTATCAGGAGCCTGAAAAACTCGACGAAGTAAGCGAGGTTGCCAAACTTTATTCCGAGATGGGAGTCGAAAGCCTCTTTGCCTGGACTTATCGCGGTGGTTATGGAACCGTTTTGGCTGCTCCCCACGCGCTCGAACTTTGGGACGCGATTGGTCGGGCTTACGGCGAAGTGTTGGAACGATAACACGCGTCTTTCATCCTAATGTAACTCAATATAAGGAGACAGAACATGAACGATACATCGAAAGATTTTGGGTATCTCGAATCGACTCTGGCTGTGATTCGCCGTGTCGAAAAAGAACAGCAGGAGAATATCGAAAAAGCGGCCGCGCTCATGACGGACGCCATTGCCGACGATCGCCTTATTCATGTATACGGGGGCGGTGGTCATACCACGCTCGTCATGGGTGAGATGTTCTTTCGCGCTGGAGGTTTGGCTAATATCAATCCGATCATGGAAACAGGCCTGTCTGTTTTCAATCAGGCGATTAAATATCTTGAACTGGAACGTTGCGTCAACTATGGCCGCAGTATTATGAAGTACTTCAAACTTAAACCGGATGATGTTCTGATTATTTTTCACAACATCGGAATCAATCCGGCAACCATAGACGCTGCCATGGAAGCCAAAGAGGCCGGTGCTAAAATTATTGCCGTGAGTTCGTCCTATTGGCAAAACGAAATGCCGCCCGAGCATTTTATTCGTCATCCGAATAAAAAGAATCTCTTCGAATTGGCCGATGTGTGTATCGACGATTATAATCGTGTGGGCGACTGTGCCGTTACCGTACCCGGCTTCGATACTCCCATTGCTCCAAACTCGAACATGGTCGATTTTTATATCGCCCATCGACTTGAGATTGAAACCGTGCGGCAGTGTGTGGCTCGTGGAATTGAACCCCCGGTGTGGCGAAGTGCCAATGCCCCCGGCGGCGATGAATTCAATGCGAAATACATCGAAAAATATCAGCCGCGCGTCAAGATGCTCTAAGTGGCACAAGCGCTTTTTGAAACGACAAAGATAGTACTAACGACCAATGTTTATACCGGTTTTACTTGATTTGTTGCGTTGTGCGGCCTGAAATTCCCCCGTTTTCCAAAGGTAAACGGGGTGCCCCTCACCGCAAAGGAAAGTATCGGCAGTATAACTAAAACCAACGACGAAAGTTTTATCATACGGACACTTCACGTTTCTTGTTGCATTTCCGTTTATGTACCCGTAAAGCCGGGAACGTAACGCGGCAAAGCAGGAAATCTCTGTGAAACCGGTATATACAGAAAGGCGACGCCTGTCATGACCATGACGCTTCACGTGTGTGATTATCTGATCATTGTCCTGTTTTTGGTTACGACCTTGGGAATCGGATGGCTTTCCATGCGGAGCGCCGGAAAAGATTCTTCGGAATTTTTCCTTTCCGGACGAACCATGCCGTGGTGGCTTTTGGGATTCTCCATGGTCGCGACGACCTTTTCGGCGGGCACTCCGAATCTGGTAACCGACATCGTTCGCAAGCACGGAATCGCGGGCAACTGGGTCTGGTGGGCGTTCTTGCTTACGGGCATGCTGACCGTGTTCATTTACGCGAAACTGTGGCGGCGTATCGGTGTAATGACCGATATTGAGTTTTACGAAGTTCGATACAGTGGTAAGGTTGGCGCGTTTCTTCGCGGCTTTCGAACGCTGTATCTTGGTCTTCTGGTCAATACGGTAATCATGGCGTCCGCGACGTTGGCCATGATTAAAATATTGGGAGTTCTGTTTGGTGTAGCGCCTATTTATACCATTGTCGGCTCCTCGATTGTAACGGTAATTTTCGCGGCCTGCGGTGGTTTTACCGCCGTTCTTTGGACAGATATGATTTTGTTCATCGTCGCCATGATCGGTACGGTTGGTGTAGCGATTTACGTTTTGCAGGAGCCCGATATTGGAGGACTTGCCAATGTTTTGAGCAATCCGGCGGTGCAAACGAAACTTGCGTTTTTTCCCGACTTTCACGATACAAAAGCGGTCATGACGCTTCTGTTTGTTCCGTTTGTCATTCAGTGGTGGAGCACGTGGTATCCAGGTAGTGAGCCGGGCGGCGGAAGTTATACGGCCCAACGCATGCTTGCGGCCAAGAGCGAATCGCATGCCATTGGAGCAACGCTGTTTTTCAATATTTGTCATTACGCGGTTCGTCCGTGGCCGTGGTTGCTCGTGGCCCTGGCTTCGCTCATTCGATACCCTACTACGCATGACCTGGCAACAGCCTTCCCGTCCATCCCGGCAGACAAGCTTGCCGACGACCTGGCCTATCCTGCCATGTTGCTGAATTTGCCGGCCGGTTTGTCCGGAATGGTTTTGGCTTCTCTTTTCGCGGCGTATATTTCTACCATGTCAACGCACTTGAACCTCGGTTCGTCTTACATGGTCAACGATTGGTACCATCGGTTCGTCAATCGCAACGCAACCGAAAAACAACTGGTGTTTCAGGGACGACTTTGGACCGTCATTCTTATGGTCCTGGCAAACGTCCTCTGTTTTTACTTGACAAACGCGCTCCAGGTGTTTCAGATACTTATGCTCATTGGGGCAGGAACCGGGCTTTTGTTCCTGGTCCGCTGGTTCTGGTGGCGTGTTAACGCGCCGAGCGAAATCGCCGCCATGTGCTTCTCGTTTGTTATTGCCGTTTACTTCAAATTCATTCATGTACCGCTCGGCTTATACTATTTCGGCGTGATCGAGAATGGCAAAAAGGTTCTGCCCGACTGGCTTGATTTGTCTGACGCCATGCAGCTTTCACTGAGTGTGATTATTGTGACTGTCGGCTGGATCGCTGTAACCTTCATGACGAAACCGACCGACGAAAAAACACTTCGCGACTTCCTTCGCCGTTCGGGAGCCGGTGGTCCCGGGTGGAAAAAAATTATCGACTCCGCCCAACGCGATGGTCAGGATCTGGGGTTGGAAAAAGAGTGGTCGGTTCCGATGGGACTGCTTTGCACGGTCATTTCGTGTATTGCCGTTTACGCAGCCCTGTTCGCCACAGGATTGTATATTTATGGCAATTATGTGCCCGCGATCATTTTAACCATTGTTTTCGCAGTTGGAATCCTCGCTTTGATACCGCTGTGGAAACGCATTGCGTGACGTAATCATCATGGCTGGAAAAGAACCGATAGAAGTGGTCCTCCTGGTTGAGACTTCCCGACAATTGGGACGAAGCATTCTCAAAGGGGTGATTCACTGGTCGCAAATGTTCGGGCCCGCGAAACTCAAAGTCGCGGCCGGACATCTGAATCAGGTTCTGCCGCCCATTGATTCCCCGGGTCGAACGGGAGTCATCGCGCGCATATCCGACCCGGGTATTCTCAAGATGATCGAGGAACGCGGCATTCCAATCGTCGTTCTCGAACCTAATACGGTTGAGCTTACCGACCTTCAACACAAGCTTGCCCTTGGTGTAATTCGAATTAATCCGGAAGCAACGGGTGAAATGGGGGCGGATCACCTTTTTTCGCGTGGCTTTCAACAGTTTGCTTTTTGCGGATTTGCCAATCGCATATGGTCGGACTTGCGACAGGAAGCGTTTGTCGCGGCGATTGAGTCGCATAATCTCAAATGCGAATGTTATCCTTTACCCAGTGGCGACATGCTCCTGGATGAGGAGCGTCCCCTTTTGCGTAAATGGATTGAATCCCTTCCCCGGCCAATAGGTCTCATGGCGTGTGATGATGATCGTGCGCGTCAGGTTTTGGAAGTGTGCGAATCGCTGGAACTGCGTGTCCCTCAGGAAATTGCCGTGCTGGGCGCGGCCGACGATGAATTGCTGTGCGAATTGAGTTCCCCGCCGCTTTCGAGTATCGCGTTCGATCTGGAAAAAGCGGGATTCGAAGCGATGAAACAGCTT
>JAQVID010000130.1 GCA_028695865.1 Thermoguttaceae bacterium
AGAACACCGGAAAAACGGTCGGTCGATCGCATATCGAACCGCCAAACAGCAGAGGCAACTTCCGTACCGCCGGAAAAAGAAACAGCATGAATAACCGGAAATCGGTAAATCGAATTCATTACATCGGCGACGACAAGGCGGGAAGAAGCCCGGTCAGGAGCGTCTGACTCCGCGACAATGCCAGGGACATTTCCGAATTGAACCAGATTTTGTGCTTCGAGTACAATTTTGTCGGTTTCCTGAAAGAACACAACCGTACCTTGTGACAAATAGTCGAGAAAGGAGCCGGAAACATCGCTCTTTCGGCGCAGACCGGAAATATCGACCTTGTCTACCGTTTCAAGGGAGCACTGATCGGCGACGTCGAAAAATCGAATACTCTCAATATCGTCGCCGAAAAATTCGATTCGGACCGGATGGCTGGAGTCCGCCGAAAAAATATCCAAAACATCACCGCGGCGGGAATATTCGCCGGGCAGTTCTACGGCGGTCATTGACTGAAAGCCGAAATCGATCAATTCGTGAACAATTGATTCCGGACCACGGGCCTGGCCGGTTGACAGCACAATCGAAAGTCGTTCCATCTCATCAGGCGAAGGAACTTTCTGCATGATGGCCGGAAGCGATGCGACGATAATACGGCTCTGGGTTTTCTTTTTTGGGTGAGCGCGAAGAGTCTGAAGCTCCTTGAGCAGCCGGAGTCGGTGGCCAAAGTCGATATCTTCACGATAGAAATAAGCATCGTCGGACTCCGCAAGGGAATCGGCCAAAAGCGGATAGACATCGACAGGGAGTTCGGTAAAAAGCGGTAGTTCGGCCGCGATCTGCTCGGCCTCGCCCGGCTTTGAGGTAAGAACAAGGAAGGTGGACGGGAGCGTTTCACTGGAAACCGCGGCCAAAAAGGCGTACGCTCCCCCTGTTAAACCGGCCAAAACGACCGATTCTCCTTGTTGTATTAAATCCGTCGCCGCCTGAAAGTCAGTTCTGCGGCGAAGGCGATTTTTCAATTCCTCAATTCGGGTATCCATACACTTTATACAAGATGAGTACTATTGGTTTGTTAAGAGTAAGGGCAGTCGATACTACTGTAGCGATATTCGATTGCCTGACAACAAATTCGCAGTTAATCTGACATGATGTTCTATTTTGTCCATTGTGCCCCGCGAATATATCCCACCGTTTTTTGGCGTCGCGGCATGAACCACGGAACAACGCACAAGATAGCCGAAAAAATAGTCGCAAGGAGGATCGCTCCTTTTTTTATTTTGTAATTATGTTGAATTTCTTCAAAATTATCATAAAAATTCTCGCTCAACTGGAGGTCTTTCAAGACATCGAAATAAATGAACGCCGCGGTCGGAGCCATTCCTTTGTCGATGAATATATCATTGATAATGTATGTCTGGTGCGTAACCGGATCATTCTGGAGATAAAAGTCGTAATCGCTTTCTGAAACAGGACTTGAATTGCGTCGAACGACATTGTCGCCGTTGGCGAAGAGGGTCTGTTTGTAAAACACGTGAAGCGGAATCGGCTTGTGAGATGAGATACTCCAGAACCAAAACGCAAACACAAGAGTTAAAATGATTCCGACGATGAAAACTCCCAAGCGATTGCCCGCCAGGACCGGAATCTTTTGTTCCCGAAGTTCGCTTGAGGCGCCCGAAAGAGTTGCGGTTCCCTGTGTGTCAGACATGTCCCGTTCCTGCTTGGCCGGTTCATCGGACTGTGCTTCGGACCAGAGCGGAAGTTTCTTGATTTTGAGCAAGGTGGGTATGGAAATAATCTTACCGCACTGGCACGTGATTTCCCTGCCAGCCTGACAGGTTTCTACCGGATGGCGTTGCCCGCACTGGCACGTCAAGGCGTATTTACTACTCATGGAAAGAAGCCCCTTTGATACAATTGTTCCAATATAATAATGACTCAATGAATGTTCGTCGCGAATTCGACACTCCCATTATACACATTAGGACAAAAAACGAAACAAGATTACCATACTTTCGTGAAAAAATTGGATTTTTTAACGGATTTTACCTTTTTATCGGTGCTAAGGGCAGTTTTGGCGGTTGAATAATTTTAGCCGTAAAAGAGTTTTTTACGAAAAAATTTGGTCTGGCCTCTTGACTTAGGCGTTCGAATCGGCCTAAACCGACCGAAAAAGTTCAGATTCCGCCAAATACAGGCTGTATAAAAAGAAAAAGTAGAAGACGCCTCCATTTTTTTCCGAAAATCTGACAAGGTGCACAGCTCTTTGGTGTTTAGTGCTTATACTATAGAAAGGCAAACCATGACATAAGAATGACTCAAAATCGCAATACGTACTGTTTTCTTGTAAAAATTTTCGTTTTTCCACGAGAATTTTTGTGAAAAACATAGTTCATATCCCTATAATACATGTATAGTTCACGGAAGTTTGTGGAGCAGAGGCCGTTTCCAAAGCAAAGCCGGTGGAAAAGGTCTGTGAAATTCCAGCAGTTTTTTTAGCGACAACCAAGGCTGTAATGACAGGAGCAGATTGGTGAGTGTTTGCGTAAGATACGGAAAACAGCTAAAAAATGCCGCGAAAATGCCCCTTGGAGAACAGAAATTTAGCCAAAAAAAAGACCTTTTTTGGGAATTTTCGGGAATTTATTAAAGTAAAGATTGGCTTTTTCGGCCAAACGTGATTATTATATATAGTAGAGATGGGGTTAGAATCCATCCCGAAACCTGCAGAGCATGAATGTCCTGCCGTAACGGAAAATTTTTATTCTACTAGGAGTCTGGTTTTGTACGACACAGATGCTATGATGGATGATTTTGATGATTCGCTTGGACCAGATGTCGAAGACATCGATTTGGGCGTCGATTCCGTATTGAGAATGGATGAAAGCGATGATGAAGACGTTGATTCGTCTCTCATGCTTGAATCCGAAGATGAGGAAGAGGAATTTGATCAAACAGAGGAAGAACTCCTCAAAATGGAGTCGGGCGAAACGTGGTCTGACGATCCGGTACGGATGTATTTGACCCAGATGGGTGAAATACCCCTCCTGACGCGTCAACGTGAAATTGTTTTGGCCAAACAGATTGAATCGACTCGTTTGAAATTCCGTACCAAGCTTCTTGAGTGTGATTATGTCATGCAACATGCTGTTCGGACGTTGAAAAAGGTGTCAGAGAATCAGTTGCCCTTTGATCGCACTGTTCAAGTGAGCGAAACGGATAACCTCGAAAAACGACAGATTCTTTTCCGGTTTCCCGCAAACCTTCATTCTTTGGAGTACATGTTGCGGCGAAACGCGCGCGATTATCGCCGGGCTACCAGCAAGTCGCGTTCGCCTCAGGAACGTGCCCGAAGCTGGAAGAATCTTGGTAGTCGCCGTCGTCGCGCTGTTCGCATGATTGAAGAGCTTGGTCTTCGTACCCAGCGTATTGAAAGCATGATTGGAACGCTCGAAGAATTCAGTCGTCGGGTAGATGAACTGCGCAAATGGATTGGGGAGCACAAAGAGAGCGGTCGTCCCGACTATGAACGTCGTCATTGGGAGACGGAATACCGCAATATATTGCAGATTACTCAAGAGTCGCCAACGAGTTTGCGGAGTCGTGTCAAGACGATCAAGGAGATTTTTGCCAAGTATCAGGAAGCCAAACGGGGACTTTCCGAAGGTAATTTGCGTTTGGTAGTTTCCATAGCGAAGAAATATCGAAACCGCGGACTGAGTTTCCTTGACCTGATTCAGGAAGGCAATGCCGGTCTTATGCGTGCGGTCGATAAATTTGAATATCGTCGCGGGTTCAAGTTCTGCACGTACGCGACCTGGTGGATTCGTCAAGCGATAACCCGGGCAGTAGCCGATCAGAGTCGAACGATTCGTATTCCGGTTCACATGGTCGAAACGATGTCGAAGATGCGCAATGTAACGCGTCAACTTCTTCAGGAACATGGTCGAGAGCCCACGATTGAAGAAACAGCCGAAGCGGCCAATACACCGGTCGATGAGACGCGTCGTATTTTGGCGATGAATCGTTTTCCGATCAGTTTGGACCGGCCGGTCGGTAATAGTGAAGACAGTCATTTCGGCGATTTGCTCCCGGACGGTACGGCAGAAAATCCTGCCATGGGCGCCACGCAAGAGATGTTGCGTCGTCGTATTTTGAAAGTATTAAAGACGCTCAGTTACCGGGAACGCGAGATTATTAAGCTTCGTTACGGTTTGGGCGATGGTTATAGTTATACGTTGGAAGAAGTGGGGCGCATTTTCAAAGTGACCCGCGAACGTATTCGCCAAATTGAAGCCAAGGCGGTTCGTAAACTTCAGCAGCCGAGCCGAAGTCAGGAACTTGTTGGTTTTCTCGATTGAGCGGGCGTGTTTTGGCTTGCGTGTAACGGTTTTTGTCTTTCAAAAAATCCCGGACTTTTTTCGTAAAAGCCCGGGATTTTTGTTGTCGTTTTTTTGTGTTTCCCGATCCGATTCCCGTTTGTCTTGCAGAAAACGGGATTTTCAGGCCACACGATCAAAAAACCTTGGGAAAGCGGTATAATGATCGCGTTTTTGTGATACAAATATTGCGGTATCGTTATGTCCGCAAAAAGAACGACGCTGATCAGCCAAGGTGTTCTTTAACCAAATGTCGATTCAATTGTACCCGAGCAAGCATTTCTTTGAGCGAATCACCCCCGAATTTTTCGATCATGGCTGTCGCGACTTCAAACGCAATGACGTTTTCCAAAACGACGCTTGCGGCTGAAACGGCGCAAACGTCGCTTCGTTCGTAGGACGCGGCGGTTGCTTCTTTTGTTTTGAGATTGATAGAACCAAGCGGCTTGCGAAGAGTTGCGATAGGCTTCATTGCGGCGCGGACAACCAGAGGCTGCGAGTTCGAAATTCCCGCTTCCGTGCCTCCGGCGTTATTCGAGGAACGAATGATTCCAAATCCGTTACAGTCGGCTTTTGACGCGTCGTATCCGATGGGGTCGTGAACTTGTGAACCCATACGACGGGCAGCTTCAAAGCCCAGGCCAAGTTCAACGCCTTTGATTGCCTGAACGGACATGGCCGCCATGGCCAAGCGGGCGTCAAGTTTTTGGGACCACTGAACGTGTGACCCCAATCCAAAGGGAACATTGAATACGCGCACTTCAATAATTCCGCCGAGAGTATCGCCTTCGAGTCGGCAACGGTCGATCAGTTCCCTGGCCTGTTCGTCCTTATCGGGCACAAGAGAGTACACAACGCTTGCGTCGCGGCGTGAACGAATCTCTTCCGGCGTAAGCGAATCGCGATTTTCCGAAGAAAGCGAAAGCGGACCGATCGAATCGACGAACCCGATCGAAACGATTCCGAACTCCTTGAGCAGGAGAGCGCCAAGCGCGCCTGCGGCAACCCGGGCAGCCGTTTCCCGAGCACTCGATCGCTCCAAAATCGGACGTATCCCCGACAAGTATTTAATTGATCCGGTCAAGTCTCCGTGTCCCGGGCGAGGTTCGACCAGTTCCGGCATTGATTCGATTTTATAATCTTTGTTTTTAACCCAAAGTGAAATGGGAGCTCCAGTACTCTTTCCATGAAGAATACCTGTTTGAACGTCCACCGTATCGGTTTCGATGCTCTGACGACCACCGCGACCGTACCCGCCCTGGCGTCGTTGAAGTTCCGCGTTTATTACATCGCAGTCGATTTGTACGCCTGCCGGAAAACCGTTTATCAAGGCGTATAATCCTTTGCCGTGTGATTCTCCCGCCGTCTGACAGGTTAACATATTCAACTCCTTTGCGTGTCAAATTCGATGAAAGGGACTGGTTTACTCCAAGCAACTGAAATGCTTTTTCGAGCAGGATTTTACAAACTCGAAGAACATGATCGCAACTCACAACAAGATACGATTACAGAGAACAAACCGGGGCAGACGTAATAATTTCATCAGACCGTAAAACAGGTTGATTGCAGCTTTGTTTTTCATACATACCTCAAAATCCGCCCAGACTCATGAATACTTTTCTCATTGTATTAGTCATGAATGATTTGTCAAGAGCAGAAGTTTTGTTTTCGTGATACGTTATCCACACAAAACCGCGGCTCGTTGATTTTTCCTTTCCTGTTTACAAAGGAACTTCAGGAAGTATCATAAAACATGTGTCGTTATTCTCGTTTATTTTTTTCTTTTACCCGGTTGACTATGGAACCGGATTTTGGGATTGCACAGCAGGGGTACGGCTGGCACCACTCTCCTGCCTGCCTGGCGCGAGAAAACGCTATGCGGTTAATCGAAGCGATACACGTAAAAGCGTGAAAGATCGAACCGGGATTAGGCTTGCGCATTCCCCAATTTGCTCGTTTGTTCGTCAATTCGTTTCTCAATAATGAAAATGCAAAGACCTCTTGATTTTGGTTCCTGTCAGAGATAAAATAATGTTTGGATATTATCCGCCAGTGTTGACCTTGATGTTGTGTTAAGACTGGTTGGTTGATTGTACGTCCGGACGGTTTTGAAATTTTACAAGTTACTCCCGAGCCTGAAAGGGATTTATGTCGTTTCGCTCATTTATAATACGTGCTGTAATATATACTCTGCTTTTTGCGATGGTTTCGCCTTGCGGTGAGGGCTACGGCGGTGAATCAAAGAAAATGCTCGAAGGGACCGCGGCCAAAGAGCCCCCTTGCCGATACCAGACTCTTTCCGACTTCAACGGAACAAGCATTGCCTCTTTGACAGGAACGATTTTTTCGGATTACATTGATAAACGGGTAGCCAATGTCACGCACTTGCATTTCAACGATTATTCTTCCATGACCGAAGCGCTTCGCGGTGGAAAAATCGATGCGATCGCCATTGACGAACCTGTGGGACGACTACTGGTTTATAAATGTCCTGATGTTGTCATGTTCAAAGAAATCGTCGTGCATGATACTTATGGTTACGCGTTCAAAAAGGGCAGTCCGTTGCGAAGCAGGGTCGATCAGGCCATAGAGGCCATGCGTCGCAACGGCACGCTTGACAAAATTGCGTCGGACTGGTTCGATCATCCGCAAGAAGACCGCCGCCTTCCGACCGTGAAGAGTATTCGTCCCGATTTTACCGGTAAGGCCGGAGTGTTTCGCTTTGGCCACGATCAGGTGAATCCGCCCATGTCGTATGTTGCCAGTAATGAAACCCGTGGTTCTGATGTGGAACTTGCATTGCGAATTGCCACGGCACTTGACATGGAATTAAAATGTGTCCCGATGAACTTTGATGCTCTCATTGAAGCCGTTCAGGCGGGTAAGGTTGATATGGTAGGCGGATCGATGTCCATTACGGCCGAGCGGCAAAAGAGTGTCGATTTTTCTGTTCCTTATTATAATGGCGGTCTGGCATTGCTGGTGCTTCGGTCGGGCAAAACAAATATTTCGTCGCGAGTCTCGTTTATGGATTCCATTTCGATAAGCTTTACGCGAACTTTTATCGATGAAGGGCGATATCTTTTGATTCTCAAAGGTCTTTGGGTTACGGTAGTTATTTCGGTAATGGCGGCGATATGGGGAACGTTGCT